>USTX01000012.1 GCA_900557655.1 uncultured Eubacteriales bacterium | reverse complement strand
TTCGGCTTGGTTTTTACCCACCACTGTGGTGTTTTTTGGAAGTTTTTTTACTCCGATTGAAACAAGCGCTATGATAAGAGCTGCCGCCGTTACAAGAGAAGAGAACACTACAAAGAAGATAACAAGTTTGTCAGTGCTTGCTGCTGGGTCAGTTGTGTTTGTGCTTGATGAAGCGGCAGCTGAAGAAAAGTCTACCTTTTTAATAGTCGATTCGTTGCCTGTTAAGTTGTTGGTTGCGGCCTTAAAGTTGTTTTCGGTTATGGTTTCAATGTTGATATCGCTGATAAGAGCATATCCATTAACTTTGTTGCTAGAGTCGCCAAGCGCAAATTCAATCTGAGTTGAACTTATAGCATTTTCGCCAGTTTTAACATAAGCAACATATTGAACATATCCATTGTTTTCACTAACGTCGGTGGTGTTGACTTTAGTAAAAGTAGTGTTGATGTTTTTAAATTTTATCGTAAAGGCCTCGCCAACGTCGCTGGTTTTAACCCAAACGCTGAACTTAAAGAAATTTGATTTTGCAAGGTTATAGCTTGTAAGTGGGGTTGCGGTTGAATATTTGTTACCGTCATTGATTAAAACAAGAACCTTGCCCGACTTGCTGCCGTCACGGTTTAAAACGCTTGACGTGATGGTTTCGTTAAAGTCACGCGTGATGTCGGCGATAAAGATTTCGCCAGAAACAACATTGCTGCCGTCCTTTTTCTCTTCAACGGTATAGTTAAGGCTTTTATAATAGTTTTTACCCTCAATAGTTTCGGTTGTGTGAGTTGTTGCTGCGTCGCCGATAAAGTCAACAAACCTTATGTGGTTATTAAGCTGAGAGGCCTCAGTGTTGTTAGATTTAAGCGCGTCTGCAAACTGAGTGTCTACCGACTGTTTAACGCCGTTGATTGATTTTTCAGCAAGGGCAGTTATCTTTGCTTCTTTAACAAAGACAAGGCCTTTGGTGTTGCTTAAACCAACGTCCATTCTTACGCTGCGGCTTGATGAACCGGCGCGTACGTAGAAGGTGTAGGTTTTCCAACTATCAAAAACAGTTGGGGTGATAGCGATGTCTGTTATGGTTTTGTCACTGTAAATTAAGCGGACAAAAACCTTGCCACCCGTTTCAAAAGTTTCGGTGCTTGACACGTAAAGGTCAACTGAAACCTTGCAAACTTTACCGCTGCCGATAGTATTATAATCGGTGCTTGAACGGTAATAAACCTCACGGGTTTTGCCATCCTCTTGGGCTGGCAGATTTTTAGCCCAAATGCCAAGAATGTTCGCTTTTATTGCGGCTGAGCTAAGCGGATTAATAGCGCCGTTAAACCAAGTAGTGTCCCACGTGTTAGTAGGAACAATGCCTGAAACCACATCGTCTTCTTTATATACCGAGCGGTTAAGTGTCCAGCTGGTTGGGGTTAATGGATAGTTAAGTTCGCCCGCCTTGTCAATGGTAACAAAGTTAAAGTATCCATTTGGGATAGTGGTTGTTTGAAGCACGCTTGAAGAAGAGAGGTCAAGCTTTTGGTCAGACTTAACGTCGCTGCCGTTATAGGCTGATGACTTGATTTCTTCTATCTTAATCGCGTCAAAATATATTGTTTTGCCGGCTGGGGCAATAAGGGCAATGCGCGCGCTTAAATCGCTTAAAGCGTAGCCGCGAACATAAACCACGCATTCACCCCAACAATTAGCATAGTTTTCACCCTCGATATATGCGTCTGAGGTGTTAGACTGACTAAGCAACTTACCGCCTTCGGTGCCTTCGATTGGCTTCTCGCCAGTTGAGATGTGGCTTAAAACCATTAAAGTGGCCTGAGCGCCTTTTTGTTTTGATTTTACGCGCACCGAAACGCGATATACGCCAAACTGTTTAACCTTAAAGGTTTTAGAACTTACAAGGCCAAGGTCAAGCACATCGTTAGTGTTTTCAATCTTTAAGATTTGGCCGTTTTCGCCAAAGGTGTGGATACCTAAAACCTCGCCATCGTCGCTAGTGGTTTTAAACTCTTGCGCCTCGTCAACAATGCTGGTGTTAAAATAAAGGTTTTTGCCTTCGCTTTGAGCATTGTATGCGTTATAGTAGGTGCGTTTGTCAGTGTTAGACAAATCTTCTGGTGCATAATAATACCAGTCTTTGGTGTTGGCGTCTGTGCGGCTGAATTTGCCCGAAGCGTCAGTATAGTCATTAGGGTTGATTTGTTCTTCAAATCTGTTATAGATAGTGCCAGTGCCGTTTTCAAAGTTAGAGTAGTTGTGGTTTGCGGTGGTGTCAGTGTCAAAAGCGGTGGTGGTAAGCACGTTAGCGTTGCACACTTCGATAGTGTCAGCGGTGGCGTCTGCGTTGCCCGTTACGTCTTTTGGCGACTTGTGATTGATGGTTTTGTTCAAATAGTCAGTCACGTCAATTTGGTCAATCGAAATTTCGTCAAACAAAACATGGCCGGTAACAGTTGTGTCCGCGTTAGGGGCAATGGTGTTTTTGTCACCAAGTTGAAGGTTTAATTTGATGTTATCTTTCGTGTCAGCGTGGGTAGAAATAAATACGTATCGCTTTTGCCACGTTGAAGCTGTGCTAAACACCTGAGATTCAAACTCAATACCGTTTGAAATACGGATGCTTGCTGTTGCGTTACCAGTAGTTAAGCAATAGTAAGACAACACGTAATAGCTGTTTTTTGCAAGCTCAATAGACGAACTGTTAGTTTCATAATAAAAGAACACGTCTTTTAGTTTGGTTTCGTCTTCGGTATCTTGAATTTTTGATGGAGCATTATCTGCTTTAACATAAAGCACATAGCTGTCAGGCGCGCCATCGTATTTGGTTAACCCTGAGTTGTTGTTATCGCCGTCAAGGTTAAATGATGCGCTTGATGTAAACGCGCTTGCGTTGTTTGAGTTCGTGTTCCAATAAATGGTTGAACTTGAAACAAAGTCCCACTTAGTGTAGTTAGCGGGGCTGTAAGCAAAAACTATGCCAGCAAGGGGCATAATTAAGCCAAAGCACGCCGAAAAAACTAAGGTGAGAGCAAGCAAAAATGTTGTAAGTTTAGTTTTAAGTTTGTTTTTTGTTTTCATATTGCATTCCTTTTTTTATTGTAGTCTTGATTATTATAATAAATAAAATAATAAAAATCAATCAAATTAAAAGAGATTTTGCCCCGAATTCATAGTTTTTATAGTTTTAAAGCACACTAAAAGTATGAAAAAAGGATGGGTTATAACTTTTTTAATCATTGGTGGCGTTTTTGTTGGCTTCATTAATGGCTTTTTGGGCGCAGGTGGCGGCATAGTCGTGGTGCCACTTATTAAATACCTGCTTGATTTAAAGGTAAAAGAGGCGCATGCGACGGCCATTTTTGTTATCCTTCCGCTGTGTGTTGTGTCAGGCATAGTATACCTTATTCGTGGCGCGTTTGACTGGCAAATCGGGCTGCCAGTTTTTATCGGGTCAATGGTTGGCGCGGTGGCGGGGAGCCTAATACTGTCTAAACTTAAAAACGACGTCATCGTTTATATATTTGCTGGAATTATGATTTTCGCAGGCGTGAAACTAATTTTTTAGAGGTTTATTATGAGTTTTTTGTGGTTTAGTTTAATTGGCGTTTTAAGTGGCGTTTTTGCTGGAATGGGCATGGGTGGTGGCACGTTTTTAATCCCGCTTTTGACCATTCTAATGAAGGTTAATCAGCAGGTTGCTCAATGCGTAAATTTGTTAGTTTTTATCCCTCTTGCCATCGTTGTTTTAATTATTTACAGCAAGCAAAAATTACTGAAACTAAAGGGTGTTTTTTGGCTTGTTGTTCCGGCCACGATTGTTAGTATTTTAGGGAGTTTGCTGGCCATTGACATTCGCGGGAAAACGCTTAAAATTATTTTTGGAATATTTTTAATTTTGGTTGGAATTTTTATGGTAATTTCAACAATTATAACAAGCGTCAAAAAAAAGAAAAGTTAATTATTTTATTTATCCCCCGAAAATAAGTTGCTTGTTTTTTAAGAATTTGATAAAATACGTTTGTTAAGAGTGGGGGAATGTATGGCTTTTGCGAATTTTCGCGGGGTTTATATAAAGGGGTGCAGAAATGCATTCAAAAACGCAGATATCGCGGACGTTAAGTCTTCCGCGTTATTTTGCGTTCCGCTTAAAATGGGCGCAGGGGCCCAGAGCAAGTTTTTGCTGCATACGGGCGACTTGGTTCGTGAGGGCACGGTTTTAGCAAGCCCCGCCGACAATACGTCGGGGTTTATTTACAGCCCAGTTAGTGGCAGTATCGAAAGCATTACTGACGGGCTTAACGCTCTTGGCCAGCCTTGCAAGATTGTAAGAATTGCGCCCGCACATAAAAATATAGAGTTATTTTTTAAGCCGATTAGTGACCTTACGGCCAGCAATCTATTTGGCCGCCTTGTTGAAAGCGGTTCATTTGATAATTGGGGAGATCGCTATCCAACTTATTTTAAATACACAAGCGCTGAAATTCGCAACACGCGCACGCTTATTGTTAAACTTTTTGATAGCGACGGGTATTGCTATTCAAACGCGGCCATTGCTCGCACAAAAACGCGTGAAGTTGCGGTTGGTGCAAGCCTGTTTTATAAGATAAGCGGAGCAAAAACGCTTTGTTTTGCGGTGGCGGACAACGCTGATGAGATTATCCCAAAACTGCGCGAAGAAATGCGGGCGTCGGGGATAATTGAAAACCGAATTAAGTTTGTTAAAATCCGCGCAAGATATCCGTTTGATGAAGACCATTTGCTTGCCAAAACCTGTGACGGGTGTACGATTAAGATAACTGAAAATGTTTGGGAAAAGGGCGTTGTTATCGAAAATGCGCAAACGTGCCTTAACTTTTTTAACGCGGTTCATCTTAACAAGCCTACTACTCACGGGGTTGTTACCATCTCGGGAGGGCTTATTAAAAAGCCGCTGACTGTAAACGTGCCTTGTGGCCTTCCAGCAAGCGGGCTGATTGAAAGTAACCTTTTTAAAGACGCAAAGCCCGATGCCTTTTGTTTGGGCGGCGCGCTTTCAGGTTTTGCGCAGTGTTCGATGGATATTGGGGTGCCGCTTAGCGTGTCAAGCCTTAACGTATTTAAGCCAAACTTGTGTGATAATAACGAGATTGACTGTGTTAACTGTGGCAAATGTAACAATGTTTGCCCTGTTAAACTTTCGCCTGTTTTGCTTGATAACTATGCGCTTTGTAAAGACTATGGCAGGGCTAAAAGGTACGGCGTGGAGGCGTGCATTAACTGTGGTGCGTGCTCGTTTGTTTGTCCGTCAAAACGCTTTTTGGCGCAGCGAATTTCGGGCGTTAAACGTGCAATACAAGAGGGGAGGACGATGTGATGAATGATTATCTAAAAGTTTCACCTAACCCGTTTGTAAAGGCGCGTGGGAACGTTAACCGTATAACCGAACACAAGATTTTGGCGCTGATGGCCGTTAGCATTGTTGGCATTTGCCTTGCGGGCGCGAAGTCGGCACTAGTTATGCTTACAAGCGTTGCAAGTGCGGTGGTTTTTGAGTTTTTGTATGGCCTTATTGTTAACGAAGAAAAAAAGATAGAGAACTTGTCTTGCGTTGTAACGGGGATGATTTTTGGCTGTTTATGTGCGCCAAAAACGCCGTGGTACGTGCCGATTGTTGCCATGTTTTTTGCCACCGTTATTATCAAAATGATGTTTGGTGGGTTTGCTAATAATATGTTTTCGATCGCGGGGTGCGGTCAAATTTTTGTTGCGTGTATGTTTGCGGGGGTTATGAACTCGTGGCAGGTCGCGCGCGGGGTAGGCTTTGCGTATGATCCGATTTCAAGCATCGCGGCGCATAATTTTGACGCGTTTAATGTGCTTGACTTTTTGGTTGGCGACGTGACGGCGTCAATCGGTTGTATGTGTGCGCTGGCCGTTTTGATTGCGGGGGTGTATCTTGCGCTTGTTCGGGTTATTGACATTAAGCTTCCGCTTATAGCGGTGGCGGTTTATCTTGTAACGGGCTTGTGCTTTAACGGGTTTAACATAAACTGTGTTTTGCCTTATCTTTTTGCGGGCAATATGCTTTTTGTTAGTTTATTTTTGCTTACTGACTTTATTACGCGCCCTAACACGGTTTTGGGTCAAGTTTTGTATGCAGCGATTTTTGGCGTTTTAAGCGGAGTGTTTGTAAGCATTGATTTGTGTGGCGAGATGGGCGTTATTGTTGCCTTGATTATTGCTAACTGCTTTACGCCGCTTTTTGACAGGGTTATAAGACCAAGGTATTTTGGGGAGGGCAAGGTATGAGCAAAACGAATTTAAACCCAATTTTTATTGTAACCTTGGCCGTTATTCCGCTTATAAACGTAACGAAAACGCTTAATGAAGTTGTGTTTTTGGGGCTTTTAGTTGGGCTTACGTATATCATTGCGATTTCGGTTGTGTCAATTTTTGAAAAACTGGTTGACAGAAACCTTAGGTTTTTTGTGTTTATGATTATCGCAACGGCGATTGTGACGATTTTAAACTATGTTTATTCAACCTTTCCTAACTCGCTTTATACCGACGCGGGGTCAAAAATCAACTATTGCCTTGTTTCGGCAGGCATTCTTGCGCTTCAACTAATTTATAGGTCACGAAAAGATGCGGGCAATTATTTCTTTGTTTTGCTTATTCAGGTGCCGCTGTTTTTGTTTATCTATGGCGTGTTTGGCTTTTTAAGGGAGCTTTTGGCGTATGGGTCAATCTGGAAAATAAATATGGGCTTTTCAGGGCTTGAATTTTTCAGACTTGGGGCGGCGTCGTTTATCATATTGGCATTTATCTGTGCGTTTGTGAATGCGTATTATCTAAGCTGGACAAAAAAGAAACAACAATACGACCTGCTTGTTGAAAAATACAAGATGAAGATTAATGTTGAGCATAATGACGCGCGAGTTAACGTTGTGGACGCGGCCGGGGCTGAGTTTGGCGCCGAAAAACACACAAATGGCGGGGGTGAAAAGGGTGAGTAATGTTGTTTTTGTTATCCTTTCAACGCTGTTTGTTTCAAATGTGTGCGTAAGTGAGGGACTTTGCGTGCCGTGTTTGGTGGCGTATAAGCGCAGTTTTCCTTATACGGCGCTGCTGTGTGCGCTGTTTGCGTTTGTGCTTATGCCGGCGGGCGTGGTGTATTATTTTATCTATAACAACGTGTTGCTTGAATTTGACTTGCAGTTTTTGTCACTTATGATAATGGTGACGCTTATTGGCATATTCAGTTTTGCGGGGTTTTATATTTTAAGGGCGATTAACAAACAAGCATTTTTCGTTTATGAAAAAAGTTATACGTTTTTGTTTACATTTGTGTCAGTTTTGGGCGTTTTAATCTTTACGGTGGCCGATCAGATTTTCAGTCAATATATATTAACGCTTGTTTTTGACGTTGTTGGTTTTTCATTTATTAACTTCTTTGTTTATGGGGCGTATTTTAAAATTAACGGCGGGTATGCGCCTAAATATATGAAGGGGCTTCCGCTTATGCTTATAATGCTGGCGGTTATTGGTTTAGCATTCAGTTTAATAGGACGGGTAGTTTAACAAATGAACATATTTAACATTACTATTATCATAGTTTCGGTGGCGCTGGCGGTTTTTGCGGTGGTGATTGTTGCGCTCATTGTTAAAAAAAGCAAGCCGAAAAATGCGTCGGTTGACCTTGTTACTAAACTTTTGCCCGGCGTAAACTGTGGCGCGTGCGGAAAAGAGTATTGTAAGTGGCTGGCAGAGGACATTGTTGAGGGCAAGGCCAAAGCCGAAGATTGCCCGCTTTTAAGTTTTGAAAACCGTGCAAAAATAGAAGAGGAATTTGCTGGCGAGATTAAGCCAGACACCAAAAACGTTGCCTTTGTTCGCTGTAAGGGCGGCAGCGATTGCCCGTCAAGGTATATTTATGACGGAATGCCTTCCTGCGGCGCGCAAGACCAACTTCACAGTGGCTGTAAAGCGTGCGAGTATGCGTGCTTAGGCTGTGGCGACTGTGTTAGGGCGTGCCCGTTTTCGGCTATTAAGATTGACAGCAAGGGAGTGGCGTTTGTTGACCCTGAAACGTGCGTGGGGTGTGGTAACTGCGTGCTTAGTTGCCCAAACAAGCTTATAACGCTTATTCCGTATACCCAGCGTGTTGTTAATGTTTGCAATAACCGAGACAGCAAGGTGGGCGAGTGCTTTGATTGTAAGGTTGGCTGCATTCATTGTGGGCACTGCATAGAGGTTTGCCCAACGGGTGCAATTTCGATGAAAGACGGTATTCCTGTTATTGATAACGAGAAATGTATTAAGTGTTTTAAGTGTATTCGCGTGTGTCCAAACCACTGCATTTCAAGGCTGTAAAAGTTTTTAAAAAAATACAAAAATTAAACCTTTTCAAATTGCCTTTAATGTGTTATAATTTGATTAACTTAACGAAAAGAGGAGAAAAAATGTGGATAAATTTGCCATAATAACTGTTGAATCTAATGCTGCGAAACTTGTTATCGCATCTGTAATAAATGGAAACTATTTTACTATTAGTGACTTTGAAAAAAGCGCGGTTAAGCTTGAATGCGAGGCCGATGCGGATATGTTTTTGAAAAAGAGTCAAATTGACTCAACTATCAAGGTTTTAAAGAATTTTAGAAAACTTTGCGAGATGCACCAAGTTAAGCGTATCATCCCCGTGGCGGTTTTCTCAGGCGACAGGAAGCCAAAAAATATTTACAGCTTTTTTGAAGAGATTTTTAACAGTTGTGGGTTCAGGTTCACAATTTTAAGCGAAGAAGAGCGAAACCAAAATATCTGGACGGGCATTATTAACACATTTGATTTGCCTAAGGGCGTAATGTGCCATATTTCAAGCGAAAGTGTAAGCATTTGTTTGTACAACCGCAGGAATATTATTAACCAAGTCAACCTTAATTTTGGGCCAAAAACGCTTGCGGATTTGTATCCGCTTGACGCAACTAATAAGGCTGAAAACGTTAAGCACATAACAGAGCACGTTTTAAAGGCTCTTGACGAGGTAGAGTTTTTAAATTCGGTTGATGAAGACTTTACGTTTATTGGAAGTGGTGAGTATTTTATTGACGAGTCTAACCTTGTTAAAAAACTTAAAAAGTATCCGCTTGATATTGTTGACAATTTTGTGTTTGACGCGGCTGATCTTGGGCGCGTGTGTGACCAGGTTTCGGCGGCCGAAATTGACAAAACTAAGAAAATCAAGGGCGTAAGTGAGCAGCGTGCGGACGTGTTTGTTGCAAGTATGCTTATCTCTTTGGCCGTTGCTAAAAAGCTTAAAAGAGAGCAGGTGACGGTAATCGGGCGCGGGCTTGTTGAGGGCATTTTGTTTAACCAGGTTATTGAGTCAACGCAAGAAAAGCCAGTAAGCGACGTGTTGTCTCACAGCCTTATAAGCCAGTCGCAGATTTATAACGGCGAGAATTTCAGGCATGATGAACAGATTTATAACCTTGCGCTTTTATTGTTTAAACAGCTTCGCGTTTTGCACAAACTTCCACGGACGTATACCAAGGTGTTAAGAATAGCGGCGTTTATGCATGATTGCGGCGAAAGGGTGGGCTTTGCTAACCGCGCGCGCAACGGGTTTAACGTGTGCTTGGGGTCGGACATTTATGGCGCAACGCACCGCGAATTGTTGCTTGCAAGCTTTGTTATTGCCTTGCATTATGGCAAAGAGTTGCCTTTAAGCGAGTTTATTAAGTATAAAGATATTATCACCGATGAAGACATTGCTGCTGTTAAAAAACTGGGCATCATTTTGAGCCTTGCTGAGGCGTTTGACAGGACGCGTAACAGCGTTATTGTTGACATTAACTGTGACATCCTTGGCGATTCGGTTATAATGAAGACCATTTCAGTTGCGGACAATTCGTATGAGGTTGAAAAGGCCGCTGAATGCGAGAGGGTGTTTGAAAAGGCATTCAACAAAAAAATCGAAATCCTGTAAAAAGCCTTATCTTTTGGCGCCTATGTCAAAAATTTCAAGACTCGAATTGGACGCACGTACGAAAGTACGCTTATCCAATATCGGGTCTTTTATTTTTGCCATATTCATCCAAAATCTAAGGCTTTTTAAAAATCGCGAATAAATTGTCATTATTCATCCAAATCGTTTTCTTTTACACGTAACTAAGTTAGAGATTTGTAATATTTGTTTAGGCGATTATTAGAGATTTGTAATATCAGTTTAGGCGATTAAGTGCAGAAAATGCGAGGTTTACAAGACGTCACGTACGAAAGTACGCTCTGTCTTGATAAGCCTCTTTTTTCTT
>USTX01000011.1 GCA_900557655.1 uncultured Eubacteriales bacterium | reverse complement strand
GAGAGGGGCAGTTTGCCTCGCGCGGGGATATTTTTGATATCTTTCCAAGCGGCAGTGAAAGCGCTGTCAGGATAGAGTTTTGGGGCGACACAATTGATTCAATCAAGACGCTTGACCTTGAAACGCAGACGTCTAAAACCGACCTTGGCCAGATTATTATCAACCCTAACACTGACCTAATTTTAACCGAAACGGAGCACCGCGAACTTCTTGAAAAACTAAGTGGGCGCCTAAACCGTGCTAAAACTGACCTTGACCCAAACAGCGCGATAATCAGCGGCATCGAGGAGGCCTATTCACGCCTTGAAAGAGGGGAGAGAGACTTTTCACTTGACTATCTTTTTCCGCTTTTAAAACACAAGGCAAGCGATATCTTTGACTATCTTGCGCCAGATACGCTTATTGTTATGCACGAATCTAAGATGGTTTATGATGGCATTGTTAATTCGTCTAGCGAAATCGAAATGCGCTTTAAAAACCAAGTGAAGGCGGGCGAGGCTCTTGAAAAAACGTGTTCGGGGTATTTCAGCGCGACGGAGATACTTAACAAAATCAACACATTCGCGGGGCTTGTGCACCAAAAAATAACCAACTCGAACCGCTTTTTTGACCCGCAAGTTGTTTGCGAGTTTAAGTCTATCCCGATGCAGAGGTACAGCCATAATTTTGTTGAACTGATAAGCGACCTGAAAAACTGGAAGGCTAATGGGTTTAGCGTGTTTTTGCTTGCGGGCAGCAATGACCGTGCCGCCGCGCTAAGCCGAAAACTTGAAGACGAAGACGTGTTTATTGAGGCTAAGCCAAGCGGTAAACTGACAGACAGTGGTCTTGAAATTTTGCCATACGATTTTTCGGGTGGGTTTATCTTGCCTGACAAGAAAAAGGTTGTTATTTCAACCACCGATTTGTATGCCCAAAGGCGGGCGGCTGCCAGCGTAAGTGTTAACCGAAAAGACGTGTTTAGCGTCCCTAAGGTGGGCGATTATGTTGTTCACAGTGTTCACGGAATCGGTATTTGCGAGGGGGTAACGAACCTTTCAAGCAACTTTGGGTCAAAAGACTATGTTGTTGTTAAATACCGCGATAATGACACGCTTTATGTGCCTATTGACAGCCTTAATATGCTTGAACGTTTCAGCGGCGCTGAGGCACCAAAAAAACTTAGCAAGATTGGCGGCGTTGAGTTTTCAAAGGTAAAAGAAAAGGTAAAGGCAAGCGTTAAAAAACTTGCGTTTGATTTAACCGAGCTTTATGCCAAACGCGAGGCTAAGCGCGGGTTTGCGTTCTCAAAAGACAATGCTATGCAGCGCGAGTTTGAAAACTCTTTTGCGCACATCGAAACTGAAGATCAATTAAAAAGCGTTGCCGAGATTAAAAAGGATATGGAATCGCCAAAGGTGATGGACAGACTGCTTTGTGGCGATGTTGGGTTTGGTAAAACCGAGGTTGCGCTGCGTGCCATCTTTAAAGCGGTTTTAGATAATAAACAGGTGGCCTTTTTGGCGCCTACAACCATTCTTAGCCAACAGCACTTTAACACGTGCAAGGCCAGATTTGACGCGTTTGGCGTGCGCGTTGAGGTTTTAAACCGATTTAAAACGCCGTCAAGCGTTGCCAAGATTTTAAACGACGTGGCGCAGGGCAGGGTTGACGTGCTTTGTGGTACGCACAGGCTTTTGTCTGACGACGTTAACTTTCGCGACCTTGGTTTAGTGGTGTTAGACGAAGAGCAAAAATTTGGCGTTGAAGATAAAGAAAAGCTTAAAAACAAGTATCCGCTTGTTGACTTTTTAACGCTTAGCGCAACGCCTATTCCGCGCACGTTGCATATGAGTCTGTCTGGCATTCGTGACGTAAGCATAATAAGCACGCCGCCAAGCGAGAGGCTTCCTGTGCAGACCAGTGTGTGTGAGTTTAGCGAGAGTTTGGTTCGCGATGCATGTATGCGAGAATTGGCGCGCGGGGGGCAAGTGTTTATCTTAAACAACCGCGTTGAAAATATTTATGGTTTTGCTGAAAGGATACAAAAAATAGTGCCAGAAGCGCGAGTTTTGGTGGCGCACGGGCAACTGTCAAGCAAAGAACTTGAAAACATAATTTATCAGTTTTATAAGCACGAGGGCGACATACTTATCTGTACAACCATCATTGAAAATGGCATAGATATTGAAAACGTCAACACGCTTATAGTTATTGATAGTGAGCGGTTTGGTCTTAGCCAACTTTATCAAATTCGCGGGCGCGTTGGGCGCGGTAATCGCACGGCCTTTGCCTACTTTACATATAAATATGATAAAGTTTTAAGCGAAGAGGCCTATAAACGCTTAGAGGCGATAAGTGAGTTTACAGAGTTTGGCAGCGGCTTTAAGATTGCTATGCGAGACCTTGAAATTCGCGGTGGCGGAAACGTCTTAGGCCCTGAGCAACATGGGTTTATGCAAAAGGTTGGCTATGATATGTACGCAAAACTTTTGGCAAATGCGGTTGCAGAAATAAAGGGCGAAAAAGTTGAAGAAAAGAAAGACACGCTTATGCGCATAAGCATAGATGCGTTTATCCCGTCAATGTATATAATTGACCCTGCCAACCGAATGACGACGTATAAAAACATCTCAGCGATTGCCTCACGCGATGAAAAAGAGCGGCTTGAAAGCGACCTTAAAGACGCGTTCGGCACGCTGCCGCAAGAGGTTATTAACCTAATAGACATTGCTTACGCTAAGTCTATGGCGCAAAAACTTAACGCGGTTGAGGTTGTAAGCACGCCGGCGGGCATTCGTATCATTTTTGAAAAGCCAGAAGACATAACGGGCAACCCATATATCGGCGAGGCGCTTTATGAAAACCGCGACAATTGCGCGCTTGAACTTGGGGCTACGCCGATGGTTAAAATTAAGGCCGCGTCAGGTAATCGCGAAAGTTTAGACAGGCTTTTGGGGTTTTTAATAACAGCGACGTCAAAAAAACGCTAATTTTAAAACAAAACGAATTTTAGAACAAAAATTTTAATTGCCAAAGCACTAACTGCAAAGCTAAAAAGTAGTGGTGACTAAAAGCAGTAATCACAAAACGGCAACAGGGCTAACTATAAAGATTAACGCCTTAAAGGGCTGATAGATAAAAAATTAAGAAAAAAGTACCCAAAAGGCCAAAAACCTAGTAAAAATTTAACAAATGCGATTTAAAATGATTGATTTTGTTTATAAATTACGCTATAATAAAACGACTAATTGTTGGAGGATTAACACTTTGAAAAAGAAACTTTTTGCGCTATGTTTGTGCTTGTGTATGGTTTTAAGCTGCTTTTGTGGCTGCTCACTTTTAACTAAACAGCCAACCTACACCAGTGATACGGTTATCGCAACAATAGCGGGCGAAAATATTACATACGCAGATTTATTATCAAAATACAATAATTATAGCAAATACTTTGCCTATTATGACGAAGACGTGGTTATGAAAATAATCTATGAAGAGTTGTATCTTGGCGTTGTTCAAGAAATTCAGGCTAAAAACACGGTCGTACTTGAAGATAAAGACTATGAAGAAATTAAAAAATCGGTGTATGACGCCTTTATTTCAACTATTGATAGTTATGAAAAAGCCTTAATTGAAAGCGACGATAAAGAATTGCCTGACAGACTTAGCGACAATAAAAGCGAAGACAATAAAACATACAGCGAATATGTGTTTGAGCCGGTTGAGGTTATCGATTTTAGTACACTTACGGCTGGCACGGCGCCAACAGTTGATCAAATGTATCTTGAATTTTTAGACAAGGTTTATGACGGCGTTGAGAATAAGTTTGAGGGATATCGCACGCAAGCGTATAACAAATTAGTTGCAGCCCTTCTTCGTTCGGCGAAGCTTGATGGCAAAACAAGTGATAAAGTTAAGGTTGTTAAAGACGCAATTAAAGAGCAATATGAAAGCGCCTTCACAACTAAGATTTGCGCCAAATATCGCGAATATATTGAATCAAAGGTATTTGTTCGTGAAGATTTAACTGAAAGTGAGCAGGCGATACTGTTTCAACAAGAAATTGTTAACAAATACAAAAAATTGTTAAATGCTGATAAACAAAAATATTCGATTGAGGGCAACTATGCAGAAATTATTGCATCAACCTCATCAACCGATTTGATTTTATATCACTATGAGGGCGAATATACTTTCTTTACCGTTCAGCATTTGCTTGTTAAGTTTGATGATGACACTGTTGCGGAGCTTAAAAATCACGTTGGCTATGATAGTGGTAAAGCAGAAATTTTCAGAAAAGAATATGAGAAGTTCCGTTTAGGTTTTGCAAGAAATAGTTCTGGGGAATGGATTATAAGTGGCTCTTATCGCGATGAAGACGGCGAAACCATCAAAGGGCAAGACTATGAGAAAAACGACGACGGGACGTATAAGGTTGACGAGTCGGGCAATAAAATTTTGGCCTTTGAAAAAGATGAAAACGGCGAATATAAGCTTGATGAAAACAATGAAAAAATCCCTGTTATGGTTGAGTCTAAAATTACGTTGCAAGCGATTGTAGATAAGTTTGAAGAAGCTATCAGCAGCGAAGAAAAATACCTTGCGATGAAGCTTGGTGATAAGATTCGTAAAGCTAAGGCTGATTTAAAAGAAGAGAAGGGTCGCGATTTAACGGATGAGGAAAAAGCGGAAATTGAAAGCACCACGGCACTCACAATCGACGAAGAAAACAAAGCAAAAGATGAGTTTAATAATAATAAGTCGTATGTAAGACTAAGCACCTTTATGCGCTTTATCTATATGTACACGGGCGACACGAGTGCGCTTGGGTCAGACAAAAATATTATGAAACTTGGATATAGTATTTCAACAGATAAAGATGATAACGGCGGGCTTATGAAAGAGTTTGCTGATGGCGGGCGCAATCTTTATAATAGATATATTAGCCTTGGTTTGACGCTTGATAACTTTTTAGCAAGTAATGAAAATGTTGAATTCGCTATTACCGATTATGGTGTTCATATGATGATGCTTACTGGCGTTTATAACGCGGGCGAAATCGTTAAAATTGAAAAAGACAACGGCAGTGGAGAGATGGTTGCGCGCAGCGATGCTGAAATCATTGCCGACCTTAAAGCAACGCGTATCACCGCGTCTTCAACAAAAACGCTTTATGAATATATTTATGACGCTTTAAAAACAGAAAAAGCTAACACACTTTATAGTGAACATCTTTACAAACTTCTTGACGAAATTCAATCACAAGGTAAGTTTAAAGAAATAAAAAAGCCTACCTATCACGATTTAAGCGGTAGATAACGAAAGACCACCTTTATGGTGGTTTTTTATTGCAGAATTTGGCAAATTTTGGGTAAAATTATTTAATTGTTTAATTAATTGATTGACAAATTTGCGCGCAGTGGGGTAGACTAAACAAGACAGGTGAAAAATAAGCAAAACAACAAAACAAAATCAACGCGCGGTCAAACGACCGTTGTTTTGCATAAGAAAAATTATAAAAATCCGATTGCCAGCGAAAGAGTTTTAAATAGTAATGTAGTTGCGGCTGATGAAAAAAAAGCTAAACACGAAAAACCGATTAACGAAAAAAAGATAGAATCAGTCGATGGCGAAAAGAAATTAATCGCACAAGCCGGCAGTGAAGTGATAATTGAGGATGCCAGCAAGGCGAAAACTTCGGCCGACGCCAGTGTAGGCGATGTGGCTAATGAGGTTATGGCTGGTATTGGCGATGGTGAGGCGCCTGCTGAGGCTGACGCTAATGTAGGCGAGGCGGCAACTGAGGCGCAAGTTGAGATAAAAGACGCACTTATAGACGTAGACGCAGCGCAGGAAAGGCTTAACGAGGCCGAGAAAAAAGACCCGAAAAAAAAGAAAAAGTCTTTTATATGGAACTTGATATTCTTGATTATCAATGTTCTGTTTATGGTTTTTGTTTTAAAAAGCCTTTTAAAAGAAAACGCTGGGTCGTCGCTTGGTGAGGTTATTGCTCAGCAAGGCACCAAACTTTATTGGCTTATTGGTGCTGTTGTGTGTTTTTTTGGGCTTTATTTAGTTTCAGCCTTAAACATCTCAGTGTTTTTGAAAAACACAACAGGAAAGTGGCGGTTTTTGCTGTCACTTAAGGTGGCGGTTTTAGGTAAATATTATGACTATATCACGCCGATGGCGGTTGGTGGGCAACCAAGCCAAATCTTAAACCTGATTAAGGGCGGGATAACCCCCGGCGTTGCAACAAGTATACCGATTATTAAGATGATAATTCAGCAGCTTGTTCACTGGGTTTTTGTTATCGTTATTTATGCGTTTCTTGTTCCGCTTATTCCGCCTGAAAGTGGGCTTGTTAACCTGCTTATCATATTGCTTAAAATTTTGGGCGTTGTTGGCATTATTATAACCACTTTTATCTCGATGAGCTTTTTATTTTTAGGCAGCAGCAAAATTGTTGGCCGCAAGATTGCCAAATGGTCAATTCGATTTGGGTATCGCCTTAGAATTGTTAAAAACTATCGAAAAAGTTATGATAAGTTTATGCGTCAAGTGGTTGAGTATCAAAGTTCGATGCGCTATCTTGCCAAAAACAAGGGTGTTTTGGTTATGTCGATAGTTTACAGCATGCTTGATCTGCTGTTTTACACGTCAATTGGTTTTTTCTGTTGTATGGCCTTTTCAACAACTGTGACGGCCGAGGGGTTTGTTCCAGTTTTTGTTATTTGGCTTATCTCGGTCGGGCGATATATGGTGGTAGAGCAGGCCTCAACTATTATGATTTTGCCTGGCGGAACGGGGATAAAAGAAATCGCGTTTCTTATAATGTATAACTTTTTCTTTAAAAACAGCAACACCGTTGCATGGTCGTTTTTCAGCTGGCGAATGTTTGACTATTATCTTGTTTTGATAATCGGCTTTATATATATTCTTACCAAATTTATCGTGGAGCTGGTTGTCTCACGCAAGAAAAAGAAGCGCGCAGAAACCTTGCATACTGATGCAGATAAAGTATTACCTACCGCATCTAGCGCAGAGGCAACTTTAACAAATATGTCAGACGAAATTGCTGGCGTAAAGTCGCCACAAAGTAAAACAAATTGCAATAAAGATAGTAATGAATAAACAATAAAAAAAAGGAAATCATCTTCAATGAAGGTGATTTTTTATGAGAAAATTAGTTATACTTTTTGTTGCGGCCGTCCTTTTTGGCGGTGTGATTTGGTTTAATATTGGCGGGCTTAATGCGCGAAATAATCAGGCGGTGTGCGCGGTTGGCGTGTACGCAAACGAAAAGGGAGTTAATGCGTACAGAGGCGGCGTAAATTTGGGGTTTGCAAGCGAAATCACGGGAATAGACGTGCGTACGTATACTAAAAACGGCGGCGAAGGCGAGGTGATTGGTGAGTTTTTTAAGGCGAATTTAACCAACTTTAACATTGACGAGTTTTTGGCTAGGTTTGGCGTGCTGTTAACCAAGCAAACGCAGGTCGGCGCGGTAAGAAACATCTATGGCGTGTCAGCGCGGCTTCCGTATCGCGTCAAGGGTCTTGAAAGCAACGTACATATCGCAATAAGCGGCCAAAACGTAACAGTAGCCAGCCCGATTATTATGGGAAGCTACTAAAAAACCGCATTTAAACTTTAAACTTTCAACTTTAAACTTTAAATTTTGGTGTATATTTTCAAAAAGGCGGGCAATAATCAATTCAACAACCAAAAAAGGGGAGAAGTTATGTCAAAGATTAAAAGATTTTTTCAAAAGGTAAAGGCATTTTCAAAACGTAATGCATATGCGCTTGTTGTTGCATTTTGCGTAATTTGTGTGTTTAGCGTTATAACCGCGGTGTCGGTTGCTGAACTTTATAAGGTAGATAGCCCAACCCAAAGGCAAGAGCAAGAAGACCCTAACGTTGAGCCAACGGGCGGTGACGACGTTATAGTTTTTGATTCGCCAGTTAAAGACGCCAATATTTCAAAAGAGTATGCTGAGGACCACGTTGTTGAAGACAAAACCAGCGGCGCGTGGAAAGCGCACCTTGGCATCGACTATGCTGGGCCAGAGGGCACCAAGGTTTTAGCAGCCTTCGATGGCACGGTTGAAAGCATCGACAACTCGCTTATGGATGGCGTTGTTATAACCATTGTTCATAACGACAACATCAAAACCGTCTATAAGTCAGTAACAAACGCCGCCGTTTCGGTTGGCGATAAGGTAACAAAAGGCCAAGAAATCGCCGAGATGGGCACGTCTACCAGCGAAAAAGCCGACGGATGCCACCTGCATTTTGAGGTTTTGGTTAATGGCAACCCAGCCGACCCTAATGACTATCTTTCAAGCAAAAAATAATCCGTTAAAGCCCCTGCCAAATAGAGGGCTGTCCGCTAGCCAAAGAGGTGCGGCGGAGCAGAGGGGGGTATTATAGATTTGTCCGCGCACATCAAGCGCAAAACTATAATCGCTTTGAATTATATTATTCAAGGCGATTTTTTATTTCTTAAAATAAAGTTGATTGATGGTTGCTGATTTCAATTATTTATCAAAACGTTTGCGTGAGGGGCAGAATAGGAGTATAATAAAATTGGAAAACAAATGCGGTAAAAACATAAGGCCGCAACAAAAATTGGTAAAAGGTATGAGGCCGTAATAAAGGCGGTAAATGTAAGAATGCCGTTTTGAAACAGGATAAGCAAGGGGGAAGGTATGAGAAAAGCAAAGATTATTGCAACGATGGGACCGGCGTGTGAGGATGAGCGCGTTTTAGTCGAGATGGTGGCGGCTGGGATGAACGTTGCGCGATTTAATATGAGCCATGGCGACCAGGCGTCGCACAAAAAGCAGATTGACAGTGTCAAGCGTATTCGCGAGAGACTCGGCATTGCGCTGCCTATTATGATTGACACTAAAGGGCCAGAAATTCGCATTAAGCAGTTTGAAAACGGCGAGGTTGTTTTGAAAGAAAAACAGCGTTTTACGCTTACCACGCGTGACGAAGTTGGGTCAAGTGAGCGCGTTTCGGTGACGTATAAAAACCTGCCTAATATTGTAGGGCGAGGCACAAGAATTTTACTTGCGGACGGGTTAATTGAACTTAGGGTTATTTCAACCACTGAAACGGACGTGAATTGCGAGGTGGTTTTTGGCGGCGTGCTTGGCAATAACAAAAGCATTAATATCCCAGGCGTTGAGCTTGACTTGCCATACTTGTCTGCGCAAGACAAGGCCGACATTCTTTTCGCGGTTAATGAGCGCGCGGAGTATCTTGCTATCTCATTTGTAAGAAATAAAGAGGACGTTGGGCAAATTCGCGCATATTTGCATCGTCTTGGTGACAAAGAAATGAAGATAATTTCTAAGATTGAAAACCAAGAGGGCGTTGACAATATTGACGAAATTATTGCGGCCAGTGATGGTATTATGGTGGCGCGCGGAGACCTTGGCGTTGAAGTTCCTTTTGAAAAAATACCTGCTATTCAAAAGCAGATAATTTCTAAGTGCAAGGCGGCGGGCAAGCTTAGCATAACGGCCACACAGATGCTTGAATCGATGATAACGCACAGCAGGCCAACTAGGGCAGAAATTAGCGACGTTGCTAATGCAATTTTAGATGGTACGGGGTCAGTGATGCTTTCGGGCGAGACTAGCGTTGGGGCATTTCCGGCGCGCGTTATTGAAACGATGTCATCGATAATCGTTGAGTGTGAAGCGGGTCAAGTAGGTGCGCTTGACTTTTCAAAATTTGAAAAACTTTCGGGCAATCTTAATGCCAGCGTGGCGTTTGGTGCGTGTGCGCTTGCTAAAACCAGTGCGGCAAAGGCGATTATCGCGGTAACGAGGTCGGGGTCAACGGCCATCGAGGTGTCTCGGTTTAGGCCTGACGTGCCGATTTTGGGATGCACGCCTAATGAACGCGTGTTTCAAAGCCTTGGCGCGGTTTGGGGAGTTTATCCTATCCGCCAGCCAGAGATAGACACTATTGACAGGCTTATTGAGCACGCAAAAGAGATGGCGGTTGCAACCAAACTTATTAAAAAAGGCGATCTTGTTGTTCAAACCGCGGGCAAAGAAACCCGCATTTCGGGCAGCAATATGCTTATCCTTGATTTCGCGTAAAAGCTAAGGCGCGCGTGTGCGGGGGATGCGGCGGGCGTTTTAATAAAGATTATAAAAAAGATAATGAGGGTAATTATCTAGTAAATTATCAAATTGAATTTAATTATGGTTCAAACAACAATGTCTCTATAAAGGGATTTCAATTTGCGGATTATTTAGATTATGTAGACAATTATGATTTTAAAACGGATTCTAAAATGCTTCCATATATTTCTTTCGTACAAGATTCAATTGTCTTACATGTTAAAACAGCAGGAGAATCGGGGTATAAAGAATATGAAGGTAATGATATAAGTGTTAAATGGGCAAAAGGAAATGATACTTATACAACAACATATAATGATAATTCTACGCGTTTTAAAGTATAT
>USTX01000010.1 GCA_900557655.1 uncultured Eubacteriales bacterium | reverse complement strand
CCTGTCCGCAAGCGCCTCGGCCGCCATCTGGTTAAAGTGATACCCGCAAACCACGTTGTATCCTTTTTTAAAAAATGCCGTCGCCACACTTTCGCCAATGCCGCCGCTTGCGCCAATCACAACCGCCGTCTTCTTTACCCGTACGTTTATATTTTTTTTGTCTCTTTTCATTTAACTAATTATACCACCCCCCGCTTGCCATTGTCAAGATATTATAAAACCACACATAAGCCAACGTTCTAGGTTTTTAACCCAATTAATTTACACTATTACACATTTATTTTTCAAATTTTTCTACTTTTTTTTGTAAATACGGTTGCATTTTGTTAAAAATGTGGTATAATACAAAAGCGCTTGGGTCATTAGCTCAGTTGGCAGAGCGTTCGACTCTTAATCGAAATGTCCGGGGTTCGAGCCCCCGATGACCCACCAAGCAAAATAAAAAGCCTGCAAGGGCTTTTTTTTGTTTTTAATGATATTTACCCTAACAAGCAAGTTATATTTTTTAAAAATATATGGCTCCTAGTGCAGCAAGGGGTCATATAATTTCAAAAAACGTCCTTTTGGGCGCTTTTTATTTGCTTATTTCGGTTTCGGGTTCTTCCTCGCGGACATTTTCGTCTTGCATATGCTTTAGTTGCAACCCAAGAGCAACAATACCAACTCCCCCGCAAGCAAGCGCAGGATAACGTAAGTTTTTGCAATCAACGATTTTAGAGTTGTTAAGAAAAAACTCCGCCTTTTCTTCGGTGCGGCCAAAAACCATAATATTGCCTTTGGTCATTCTTCGTTCAAGTAAGGCGCTGCGCTCTAAGTTATACCAATCTTCGTCAACTAAGCCATCTCTAAACTTTTGGTCTAAAATCGACAAGTTATAATCGTAATACTCGTTATACTCTTGATTTGTTTTATAGAAATTATCCAAGATTTCCTCGTTACGTTTTTCAAGCGCCTTAATCTTAAAATTCATCCCAAAATATGACGCAAACATAAGCGCGCTGACCGTACTAAGCGCAGCCACGCGGCCTAAACCTTTTTTATTTTTCATGTCTTTCTCCTTTTTTATCATTATATCACAACACTGCCGAGATGGCAATACCTCCGATAATTTTCGATAAAAATTTTAATAAAAAAATCAGAAATTTCGTTTTTCAAAATAAAACACTTAATAGTTTCTATACATAAAAAGCATTACCTACAGAGGAATGCTTTAACTTTTTAATATTGAATGCCCCAAACAACAATGTGTTTTGCCTTTTTGCCACAAACTAAGCATTTATCGTCGCTGCAAACGTGTTCAGCGGTGATACAGCGCGATTTGGTGCCTTTGACCTCTTTAACCTTCATCTCACACTCTGTGCTGCCGCACCAAGGCGCATAAACAAACCCAGGTTGACTCGACATAATCTTGTCAAGCTCGTCAAGGGTTTTTGCCTTGAATGTAAGCTTGTTGCGTCTTTCAAGCGCCGTGTTGTAAAGGTTGTTTTGAATTTCTGTTAAAAGCGCTTTAATCTCACTTACGATATCGCCGTTTGTGCTTATAGTGACCTTGGCACGCGTATCTCGCCTTGCAAGCGTAATAAGCCCTTGTTCAATGTCTCGCATACCAACTTCAACACGAACTGGGATGCCGCAAACCTCGTGCTCCGCGAACTTAAACCCAGGGCTGCGCTCAGTTTTGTCAACAAACGCAACAACGCCATTACTGTTAAGTTTTTGACAGATTCCGTCGCTTAAATTCATAACCTTTTCGTCCGTCCCGATAGGCACGATAACAACCTGTTTAGGCGCAATCTTTGGTGGCAAAACAAGCCCAAAATCGTCACTATGAACCATAATAAGGCCGCCAATCATACGCGTTGAAGCACCCCAAGACGTCTGGTAAGCGTATTCAAGTTGGTTTTCGCGGTTTAAGAATTTGATATCATAGGCCTTTGAAAACTTTTGGCCGAAATAGTGGCTGGTTGCGCTTTGAAGAGTCACGCCGTTATACATAAGCGATTCAACGGTGTACGTCGTTTCGGCGCCCGCAAACTTCTCTTTCTCGGTCTTGATGCCCGTTATTGCTGGGATAGCAAGATACTCTTTGAAAAACCTTTCATAAACGTGAAGCATTCTTTCGGTTTCTTCAATCGCCTCGCGGCTTGACTCGTGAACCGTGTGCCCCTCTTGCCACAAAAACTCACGCGTTCTTAAAAACGGACGTGTTTCTTTTTCCCAACGCATTACGCTCCACCATTGGTTATAAAGTTTTGGCAGGTCGCGATAAGACTTAACTTTGTCTTTATAATAGTCTGAAAACAAGGTCTCGCTTGTTGGCCTTATGGCAAATCTCTCTTCAAGATTTTTGTTGCCGCCCATCGTTACCCACGCACACTCAGGCGCAAACCCCTCAATAAGTTCACCCTCTTTTTTCAGCAAACTTTCAGGGATAAGCATTGGCATACAAACGTTAACGTGCCCCGTTTCTTTAAACATACGATCAAGCACGCTTTGCATTTTCTCCCAAAGCGCAAACCCGTTCGGCTCAAAAACAATACAGCCCTTTGTTCCCGAATAGTCCGCTAACTTTGCGGCCTTAACAACGTCAGTATACCATTGTGCAAAGTCTTCATCTCTGCTTGTTATCGCTTTATTTTTCATAATCTCTCCTAATTTAAGTAATAGTTAATCGCTTAACTAATTAGCGTCAGCCGCATCGCTCGCGGTCTTGCTTTCACCAACTTGGGCCTTTAAAAGGTCGCGGATTTCTTTTAAAAGGGCTTGCTCACTTGGGTTAGCAAGGGCGTCGGCCTCGGCTTTGGCCTTCTCTTCGGCCTCTTTTTGTGCTTTGGCTTCATTTGCAAGGCGCTCTTTTTCAGCAAGGTGCTCGCTCCACGCAAGTTTAAACGACTTTTTGTCAAGTTTAGCCTGTTTTCTTACCTCGTGTTTTTCTTTGATAAGGTCTTTGTTGGTCACCTCGTCAACGGCGCCCTTCCACATCTCGTTAGCTTTCATAACCGCCTTTAAGATGATAAACAAAACAAACGCTATTAAGAAAAAGTTGATAATCGCCGTGATAAACGCGCCCCAATCGATATAGATAGACTTATTAAGGTCAATTTCGCCCGTTGTTGGGTTATATGCCTTTTTCAAAAAAGTGTAGGCTGTTTCAAGCCCGTTGGTGCCGCCTGCTGACAAAAACAAGTTGATAAGCGGCATAATGATTTTGTTGGTAAGCGCCGTAACAATCGCACTAAAAGCGCTACCGATAATAACGCCGACTGACATATCCACGATATTGCCGCGACTTATGAATTTTTTAAAGTCCGCAAAAAACTTTTTCATAATTTTCTCCTTTGTTAAACTAACTTTACGCAACAATTATACGCCGCTACCGCCACAATTTCAAGCCTTTTTAACAAATTTCAAAGTTTAAATATTGATGTCATTGCGAGGAACGAACGTGACGTGGCAATCTCATTGTTAAAGTTTAAAGTTTAAATATTGCTTTTTATTTTCAGTATTTTAGCACACACGCGCAATTTTGTTTATCTCTTTGGCTTTTCAAATTTTGCGGTGTATGCCTTGATGGCTTTCTCGATAACCTTTATCGCGTCTTCGTGACCGCCAAGGTTAACAATTTCGACTTTTTTGTTTTCAAGCTCTTTGTATACGCGCAAAAAGTGCAAAAGTTCATCAAAAACGTGCTTAGGCAACTCGTGAAAGTCGCGAAAAGTGTTATATTGCGGGTCGCCAAACGGAATGGCGATCACCTTGTCATCATCGGCGCCCTTGTCTTTCATAGTAACAACGCCGATGGGAAAGCACCTAACCAAACTCATCTTTTCAATCGGCTGACTACACAAAACGAACACGTCAAGCGGGTCGCCATCACCACACCACGTGCGCGGAATAAACCCATAGTTCATTGGATAGTGCGTGCTGGTAAACAAAACACGGTCAAGAATAATAAGCCCCGTTTCTTTGTCAAGCTCATACTTGTTTTTGCTGCCCTGCTCAATTTCTATGCACGCAACAAAATCTTCTGGCGCGATACGCTCCGCACTTATATCATGCAAAATATTCATCCTTTCACCTCACCTTTTTATTATACACAACCGCGCCCCCATCGCCAAATAATTTTGCCCCTTTGTTAAAGTTTAAAGTTGAAAAATTTGCTAGGAAATGTGAAAGTTCTTGCAATTGGCGCGGGGAATGTGATATAATGCCCGTAATCTATCTAAAAAGGACGATTTTTATGAAAAAGACGGATATTAAAAAAATTTATGACGCGCGCGCGATGTTTGCTGACCAAGAAGTGACGGTTGCGGGCTGGGTACGCAGCGTTAGAAACAGCAAGACGTTTGGCTTTATCGACCTTAATGACGGCACGTGTTTTGACGGTATTCAGGTTGTTTTTGAGCAAGACAAAATCGTAAACTACGAGGCGGTTTCAAAACTTTTGGCGGGCGCAAGCATTGCTGTTACTGGTATATTGGTTTTAACGCCACAGGCGCGTCAGCCATTTGAGCTTAAAGCCACGCGCGTTAATATTATCTGCGCGACGGATGAGACCTATCCCCTTCAAAAAAAGGCGCACAGTATGGAGTTTTTGCGTGACATCGCGTATCTGCGCCCACGCACGCGCGTGTTCAATGCAGTATTTAGAATTCGCAGTGCGGCCGCGTTTGCCATCCACAAATATTTTCAGGATGAGGGCTATCTTTACGTCCACACGCCGCTTATAACCACGGCCGATTGTGAAGGCAGCGACCAAATGTTTAAAATCACCACGCTTAACCTTAAAAACCCGCCGCTTGACAAGTTTGGCAAGATTGACATAACGCAAGACTTGTTTGGCAAGCAGGCGTTTATAACGGGTTCGGGGCAGCTTCACGGCGAGGCGTTTGCCCTTGCGTTTTCAAAAATTTACACCTTTGGCCCAACATTTAGAACTGAAAACAGCAACACCAAGACGCACGCTAACGAGTTTTGGATGATAGAGCCCGAAATCGCGTTTTGTGACCTTGACGGACTTATGGACATTGAAGAAGAAATGCTTAAATCTGTTGTTTCGTATGTGCTTGAAAAGTGCCCTACTGAACTTGCATATCTTGACAAATTTATTTCAAACGGCCTGCTTGAAAAGCTTAACAAATTGGTGTCAAGCAAGTTTACGCGTATTGACCATAAAGACGTTATTGACATTTTGAAAAAGGCGCCAGTTAAGTGGGAGTTTACCCCTGAATACGGCGAAGATATTGCCAAGGAACACGAAAAATACATCACTGAATACTTTGGCGGCCCTGTGTTTATCAAAAACTGGCCAAAAGACATCAAGGCATACTATATGAAAGTCAACCCAGATGGCAAAACCGTTGCGGCCGTTGACCTTGAAGTTCCGGGTGCGGGCGAACTTATGGGCGGAAGCCAGCGTGAAGAAGACTATGACAAGTTCATCGCGCGCTGCAACGAGATGGGCGTTGATAAGTCTGCTATTGACTGGTATATCAACCTTAGAAAATTCGGCTCATGCGAACACAGCGGCTTTGGTATGGGCTTTGAGCGCCTTGTTATGTACCTAACTGGTATTGACAACATTCGCGACTCTATCCCATTCCCACGCACGCCAAACAACTGCCAGTTTTAACATCACAAAGTTAAAAGTTTAAAGTTTAAATGCGGATGTTTTTACAATAGTTATCGTTACATAACCACATAAACATATTTACGCTTACTGATGCGCTATCGACCACCATACTGATTATTGTCATTACGAGAAACGCAGTGACGTGGCAATCCCCATGTTAAAAAAAGAGTACTCTTTTGTTTACAGAGTACTCTTTTTATTATTCTTTTTTCAACTTTAAACTTTAAAAAGTTGGCCTCTTGTGTTATGATTTTGAAATGGTGATGTTGATAAGTGCGCTGTCTTGGCCAAAGTTGATTTCGCTTTCGCGGCCGGGTTCCGCCACCGCTACCAAACAAAAATGTACGCCCGTTTTCGCGCTAAGCGTCCCAGTGTCTATCGATTTATACGTCTTGTCAGTATAGTCATAAATCTTGTACGTCACGCTGTCTGCAAGCGCCGTTGCCCTACCCTTTGCCCCAATATTGACTTTAACAGAAAAGTTCATACTGTCATCAAAGTTATTAAAAATCGTGAACGGAATAACGCAAACAAAGTCCGCCGCCTTGGTAGTTGCGTACTCTACCCCGTCATTAACCGATGCGCCCTTAAAAGACACAAAATTTTCGCTAAATTCTGTTGCCTTGGTGGGCTTAAACTCAACATCGTTTGACAGTTTCAGGCGGTTATCTCCTGTAAGCTTATAAATGCTTGCATCATTAGTCAGGTTAAAGTTAAACGCATACGCCGCGATTTCGGCCGGTTTTGACGGCGGCTTGGTTGGCAAAATAACGGTTATCGTGATGATAATGCTTGCTATAAGTATGGCCGACGACGCGATTATAAAGCTTATAAGTTGTTTGGTGTTCATAATCTTCTCCTTGGTTTATGAGTTTTTTGAAACGTCAATTTCTTTGATCCATTTAAGGGTTTTAAAGCGTTTTCGAAGTTTTATTACGCGCTTAATTTTTATCGGGCGCATCGCAAAAAGTTTTCCGCCATTAACAGTAGCCTTTTTATACATCGCGCGCCACAACATAAGCGAATAAATACCATTGGTGAGTATTGCCAGATACATAACAATAAGTGGCAAGCCCGTAAGGTCAAGCGCCCCACTAGTCGCCCCCGCGATAACAACGCTAAGCCACAAGCCAAGGCTGATGCAAGAGCGCAAAATGTCAATAAGCCAACTTTCTTTATAACAGCGCGCGTTTAAAATCTTATAAACAATCGAAATACCAAGCGTAATCGAACTTAATATCAGTGACGCCGTACCGATAAGATTAAGCAAAAAGTAGCACGCCACGCTAACGCCAACAAACAGTACACCCGAAAGCGCCCAGCCCTTGCCCGAAAGTTCGCGTATTTTAAGCGTGTTGCCATTATTGTTTGGCCGCTTGATGTTTTTCGTCCAACTAATAAGCGCAACAATCGTAAGCGTAAGGTTGATGCCAAGCGACTTGATGACCTCACCAAACAGCCCCGCCCGCCAACTGATAAACGCATACAAAACGCACTCAACGCAGCTTACTATTTGCCCCGCAAGCTTCGCGCGACCGATAAGTTCGATCGCCACCATACACGTAACAACCTCAATCGCGTTAAGCCAGCACGGCGGATAAATAATAACACACACCGCGGTAAGCGCTAAAAATATACAATACCACAAAACCTTAAAAAGATTTTCGCGAAAAAGTTGACGAATAAACAGCGACCGCTCGCTTGAAATGCCATACATCTCATAAACGCTTTTAACCGTCGTTGCGCCGCCCGTCACGTTGTTTTCGCCAAAAATCAGGTTTTTATTTAGGTTTCTTCTTGTGTTATTTGTGTTCATAAAATCCTTTTGCCCTTAGCCGTTTTGCTTTATCAGTTTTGTAAGAGTACCCGTGTAATACACGTTAAGTTTGTGCAGCGCGCGGGTGCAGGCTACATAAAATAATTGTGAAAACTCTTGCGGATAGTCGCTTTCATTGGCCGCATAAATAAGCGCAATGTCAAATTCAAGGCCTTTGGCAAGGTACGCTGGAATAACCATAATTTTATCTGTTGTAAAGGTTTTGTCTGTCTTTTTAACAAACTTAAAGTTGCTCGATTTTTTGATGACGTCAACCGCGTTACGAATGTCTTGCGCCTGAGCCTCGGTACGGGTAATTATGGCAACCGTGTTGTCTTTTTGCTTAAGCGCAAGGGCGTCTGCGATGATTTTTGACTTGGCAATGTTTGTTGTGTCTTTGATTATCTCAACCTCGTCACCATTACGCTCTACTTGGTTATATAACTGTTTCTCGCCTATCATCCTTTTAGCAAACGTGTTTATCTGCGTGGTGCTGCGGTAAGTCTTGTTAAGATAGCTTACCTCGACCTTGCTTTCAGGTCTTGCGTCTTTAAAAATGTTTGCAATTGGCTCAAAACTAGCATAACTTGCAAATGGCATAATGCACTGGTTTACGTCGCCCAAAACCGTGATTTTGGCGTATTTAAACACGCGGCTTAAAATCTTGAATTGAAGGCTTGAATAGTCTTGCGCCTCGTCGATAATTACCTGCTTAATATTTTTTTGCGACTTAAAGCCAACAATGCGGTCTTTAAGATACATATATCCTGACACGTCTTCAAATGGCAAAAAGCCCTTATTTAACGCCTCGTGAGTATAGTCAAAAATATCGCTAAGCTCTTTTATGGTAAGGCGATTTTTTGTCGCCACCGCGTTTTGGTTATATGTATCTAAAAGAAGTTTAACAAACGCCTCTTTATCAGAAAAAAGCTCAAGATAAAGGTCTTTGGGTTTAAGTCGATTTAGGTTATTTTCAAGCGCTTTTTTAATCTTGTTTCGCGCCGCACGGTTGCTCCCAAGTTTGATGTCAAGATGAATTAAAATCTTTTCGATGATGCGCTGACCCTGCTCGCGAAAAGTCTGACCAGAAATTTCAATCGTGTCAGCAAATTTTTCAAGAAACGACTTTTCGATTATTGTTTTTCCATCAACAACCACGTCATCAACCGACAACACGCGAGACTTTCTTGACGCTATAAAAGACTCAATCAGGCTTATATACACGCTTGATTGTTTAAGTTTGATAGAGTTATATATAACGGGTTTGTTGGTCGCCTTTGGATCAACCGAATACACGCATTCATAAATGTCATTAAGCCCGCCGCGCACCTTAAACTCCGTCAAAAAGGCCATAACAAAATCGCTAAACGTCGTTTGATAAACGTTGTCTTCACCAATCTCAGGAAGCACGTTTGAAATATAGTTTGAAAAGATATCATTAGGCCCGATAACCAAGATGTTGCTGTTTTTAAGGCTGTCTTTAAGGGCGTACAAAAGGTAGGCAACGCGGTGCATCGCAACGCTGGTTTTGCCACTGCCCGCTGGGCCTGACACCAAAAGCACGTCACTGTCCATCGCGCGGATGATCTTGTTTTGCTCTTTTTGGATGGTCATAACAATGTTGCGCATTTTGTCCGTCGTGTGGCCCGAAAGCATTTGCTTTAAGATGTCATCAACAACTTGAAGGTTGGTGTCAAAAATCTGCTCAATTTTGTCGCCATTAATTTTGTATTGCCTTTTTAGAGTAATTTTGCCCGAAACGCGACCGTTTGGCGTGTCATAATACGCCTCACCAAGCTCAAAATCATAAAACATAGACGAAATTGGCGCGCGCCAGTCATAAACATAGAAAAAGTTGTCATCATCAAGCGTCGCGATACCAATATAGAGAGGAGTGACATCTTCACCGTCGTCAAAATCTATGCGCGCAAAATAGGCCGACTTAATCATTCTTCCATACGCATAAATTCGGTTTTTGGCGTTAAGCGACGTGGCTTCGCGGCGGTTGACTTGAAGCTTGACCTCTGCCCACTCGCTATCGTCTAACACATTATCCCACGCATATTTAAGGTCGCTTGCAATCTGCTTTTCGCTTTCATTTAGCATCTGCTCATTGCCCGCAATCTTTTGCTTTAAGATATAAAGCACGGTTTTTAAATAGTCTTTTTCTTTTTTAAGCTCTTTGTCATTAATCATAGCAAAACTCCTTTGTTTATCCAGTTTTTATTAAAGTTGAAAGTTGAAATGTGGCCTTATTTATCAAAGTTGAAAGTTGAAAGTTGAAAGTTGAAATGCGGCCTTTTTGTAAAGTTGAAAGTCTAAAGTTTAAAGTTGCTGAGATTACCACGTCAGCCTTTGGCCTCCTCGTAATGACATTTACAGTTGTCATTGCGAGGAACGTAGTGACGTGGCAATCTCAGCCGCTTCAACCCACGCGCAAGTGCGACGACACTTTTCACTTATTTGTGCAGCAAATTCTATTTCCATTTATAATTTTTAGGAACAACGATGTTCTTTTCTGCCCCATTCGCGCTTGGCACGTAATAGGTGTGGTCAGCGATGCTATCAGGCAGATACTGCTGGTCAACGTAGCCCCCAAAATCGTGCGGATATTTATATTTGGCGCGCTTTTCGTTAAGATAGTTCGTGTTTTTAAGGTGAGACGGAACGGCGTCATTAAACGTGTTTTCAACGTCCGCCTGCGCCGCATTCATCGCTACAACAACGCTGTTAGACTTAGGGCTAACGCAAACATAGATAATCGCGTGACTAAGTGGCAACAACCCCTCAGGTAGGCCGATTTGCTGATACGCCGTCATCGCCGAGGTGACAATGGTAAGCGCGTTACTGTTAGCAAGCCCAACATCTTCGCTTGCGTGCGCGATAAGCCGCCTGAAAATGATAAGCGGGTCACAGCCAGACTTGATAAGCCTGTGCGCCCAATAAAGCGCGGCGTCGGGACAACTTCCCCTAAGGCTTTTGCAAAACGCACTGAGCAAATCATAATACACATCTTCATTAAGACTTGTCGCCTTTTTTTGCAAGCATTCTGCGACGATTCCTTTTGTGATTACACATTTATTGTCAGAGTTCTTTGGCGTTGTTATAGCACCAATTTCAAGCCCGTTAAGGGCGCTGCGGAC
>USTX01000009.1 GCA_900557655.1 uncultured Eubacteriales bacterium | reverse complement strand
CGACGCTCTTTAAGCTCATTATCCGTTTCGGTTTTAAGTTTTAAAACCTCTTCTTTGGCTTCAAGCAATGCCTCTTTTTTTAAGGCTTTTGCTTCGTTTTCAGCATTTTCTAATAACTGGTGTGCTTGCACCTGCGCCTTACCAATACGCTTTTTTGAAACAGCCATGTTAACAAAAAAGCCAACTGCGCCCCCTAAAACAAGCGCAATAACGGCAAGGGCAATTGATAGTCCTGTTGACATATACCCCTCCTTTATTTATGGCACATTTATCTAAACCCGCCTTGCGCGGAATTATGTAAATCAAACTGGCTTACGCCAATTACCACAATTTTATGATAGCATTTTTTATGTGCTAAGTCAATTAAAACATAATGAAAATTAAAAACGCACACCACTTACGGTATGCGTTAATATCAGTTCGACAAAATTTGACAAAATACAGCCGCCTATTTTACTTCATAAATTCCTTCAAGCGAACGCAATTTGATAATCACGCCCTTGGCCTGGTCACGGTCTTGAACCTGAATGGTCATCGTGATAAGCACTTCACCTAAGGCCGTTGCCTGGCTTGACATACTTGCAATATTCACTTTAAGGTTAGCAAGCAAGGTGGTAACGCGTGAAAGCGCAAGGCCATTATCTTGCGCCAAAATTGAAATCGTTGTGTTAAACAACTGCCCTTTGCCCTCTTTCCACTCAACTTTGATACGTTTTTCTTCGCCAATTTGGCGAATATTTGGGCAATCTTTTCGGTGAATAGTTATGCCGCGGCTTCGACTTGCAAACCCAACAATATCGTCGCCCGCAATTGGGTGACAACACTGTCCAAAACGCACACTTACGCCTTCAAGTCCGTCAACATAAACGCCGCCGTTTTCAGGGCGCAGTTTGTATTCTTTGGTTGCCATAAGTTCGGCCTTGCGCGCAAGTTTTTCATTAAGTTTACGCTGGGCAACAACTTTGCCAAGTGCCTGTCGCGCCGTGATACCGCCATAGCCGATTGACGCAAAGACGTCGTCAAGCGTTAAAAGGTTAAAGCGTTTAGTCAGGTCAGCCATATCGATTTCAGCAAGCAAATCGTTAAGTTGATAGCCGCACTTTTTCGCTTCAAGCTCCAAAATATCATGACCAAGTTTGATATTTGCCTCTTTTGACTGCGTTTTAAAATACGCGCGAATACGACTTCTGGCGCCCGCACTGCGAACAAAGTTAAGCCAGTCAAGGCTTGGCCCCTTGCTGTTAGCGCTGGTTATAATCTCAACAACATCGCCTGTTGAAAGCGGCGTGTTAAGCGGTACCATCCTGTCATTAACCTTGGCGCCGACGCACTTGTTGCCGATATTCGTGTGAATGGCGTAGGCAAAATCAACTGGGGTTGCCTTTTCAGGTAGCGCGATAGGCTTAAACTTAGGCGTTAAAACCCAGATTTCACCTGTGGATAAGTCCATTTTAAGCGCGTCAAGAAACTTTTCGGGGTCTTTGATGTCTTTTTCAGTTTCAATCGTTTTTTTAAACCACGCAATCTTGTCATCTAAAAGCGATTTGTTAGAGTTACCCTCTTTGTAACGCCAGTGCGCCGCAACACCATACTCACAAAACATATGCATATCAAAAGTGCGAATTTGCACCTCAAACGGCACGCCCTCTGGCGTCAAAAGCGTTGTGTGAAGCGATTGATATCCATTGGGTTTTGGGCTTGCGATATAGTCTTTTATTCGGCCGGGAATTGGCTTAAACCGCGCGTGAATTTCGCCCAAAACAGCATAGCAATCTTTGATGTCGTTAACCATAACGCGCAGGGCTATGATGTCATAAATCTTGTCAAGCCCTACGCGCGCAAGTTTGCGATAAATGCTGTAAATATGCTTAAAGCGGCAGGTCACTTCCCCTTTGATATTTAGTTTGTTTAAAACGTTTTTAAGGTCATTTTGAAGGCCGTTCATCACAACGGCGCGCTTTTGAAATTTAAGTTGAAGTTCGGCGTCAAGGCGGGCATATTCGTCTGGCTTCAAATAGCGAAAACAAATGTCTTCCATACTAGACTTGATTTTACCCATGCCAAGGCGCTCAACCAGCGGCACAAAAATATCCATCGTTTCTTGCGCGATACGAATCTGCTCTTCGCGCGGGAGGTTGCTTAGCGTTGTAAGATTGTGATACCTGTCACAAATGCGAATTAAAATTACGCGGATATCCTTGCCAAGCGCCAAAAACATCTGGCGTAGTTTTTCAAGCTCGGCTTCGGGATTAGTGTCGCGGTCATATTGAAGCGAGCTGATTTTTCCAAAACCTTTGATAAGCGCCTCAATATTCTCGCCGAACTCTGCTTTTATCTCTTTATACGTTAAAACGTTCATCTTAACGCTGTCATGCAAAAGCGCCGCAACAATCGTCTCATAGTCAAGCCCCAAGTCAACAAGCAAGCCCGCAACGGCCACTGGATGGGTTATATACTCGTCGCCATTAATACGCTTTTTGCCCGCAAAAATTTTTTGCGCCAGCGAATACGCCCGCAAAATAACTGGCGCATTTTCGCCATAATTTTTTGTAACACGTTCTTCAAATTTAAGATTAGGCATACTATCCCCTTATTTTGAAAAATATTTTGTAACAGCGCTTAAATCAAGATTGCGCTTTTGATTTGTTTCATTTGTGCTTATAGTCAGGCATGTGTCTTGTTTTACCTCTTTTAAAACGCCAACGTCAATAAGCACGCTTAAACTTACCGCTATTTGATAGACCGAAAACTGTGGCAGGTGCACGCGTAAACTTTGGGCGATTTGAAACCGACTTGCGCCATCAACCTGTTTAAGTTTTTTATAAATTATCGAATAGATAAACGCGCACTTTTCGCGAATTTCTTCCGCCGTACCAACACTTGCGAGCTTAGGTTGTGCGCAGTCATCAAGTGCTAGAACCTCTGCCCCATCAACGGTAAGCGTGCTTGCCCCAAGTGGCACATCGTCAAGAAAAACAATGCGCTTAAAGCCGCAAAATTTCGGAGTTTGGGCTTCAAAATCAGGGTTTATTAAAACGCAATTGCTTTTGCTTTCGCAAACAACGTCAACCATTTGTACCTTGCTTGTTAGGTTTTTAAGGCGCGCAGCCCCCGCTTGGGTTGAAGCAATAATAATAGTGCCAAATGGGTCACTAAGCGCAGAATTTAGACCGCTAGTGGTGATGGTTTTAAGCGGATTAAACGGCTGGCTGTTGATGTTTTTAGACGCAATTATCGCCATCGCGGCCTCAAACTTGTCTTGCTGGATAGCAGCGTTGTTTTGGTCAAACGAAAGGTCATTTAAACTTACTTTCTTAACAATAACTTGTGGGATTGCCTTGCCGCCAAAATAATTGTATTCAAGGTCGCAAAAAAGAGTTTTGGGGGCGTTAATTTCAAGACTTTCAGCGTGCGCCTTTGCCCTTGCCTAAGTTAAGTTTAAGGTGACCGCTTGGCGCAGCCCCAATTTGGCTATACCCCACTGCGCCCGAAATAGCCAATCCAAACGTAGGCTTAGGATTCTCGCAACCAAAAGGCGCAAGAAAACTAAGTTCGTCTAAAAATGCGGGAGTAATGTCGTCAAGCGTGATGGCAATATCGGGTTTAGACTGCTTGTAATATGCGCTTGTATTCATTATCTGTGCGCGGATTTCATTACATAAAAGCGCAACAAATTCGTCGTAGGCCTCTTGCTTGATTTCAAGACCGATGGCAAGTTTGTGCCCGCCGAAATGCTCACAAAGGTGGCTTAACTTTTCAACCGCGCCGTGAAGGTCAATGCCGTCAACCGCACGTCCGCTTGCTTTAAGCGTGCCGTTTTCAGTTGGCGCAAAAACAAGTGCGGGGCGCCCAAAATCGTTGATTATGCGCGAGGCAATTATGCCCAAAACGCCTTGATGGAACTCGCCTTTTACGCAGATAATCGGCAGGTTAATTACATCCATCTTGGCTATCTGGGCATTAACGATTTCAACCGAGCGCATGATTTCGTCAAGCCTAAGCGCATTATCTGCAAGGATGCTTGCAAGCAGCCTTTTCCTTTGGCCATCATCACTTGTGTTAAGAAAATCAAACACCTTTTTGCCATTATCCATACGCCCGCTGGCATTGATTTTAGGTACAACTTTAAGGTAAATATCTGTGCTGGTTACGTGTTCAATTTTTAATTCTTTAAAAAGGTATTCAAGGCTTTTAAGGCTGAAATTTTTGTGATTTAGGCGTTCAAGCCCCATCGCCGCAATCGCGCGGTTTTCATCTTTAAGCGGAACGATGTCGCCAATGGTTGCAATCGAAACGACGTCTAAAAAGTTGTTAGCAAAATCAAAGCCAGCAATTGCCGATACCAACTTATACGCCACCCCCGTGCCACACAAAAATGAGCACGCATAATCTTGCTTAATCTTTGGGTCAACAACGATACAATCTGGGATAATGGCCTGTGGTTCGTGGTGGTCAGTAACGATAACCGGAACACCGTTGTTTTTTAAAAATTCGACCTCCTGCGCACACGAAATGCCAAGGTCGACGGTGATTAAAATGTCAGGCGCGGCGGTTTTAATTATTTCTTGCGCAATGTTAAGGTTAAGGCCATACCCATCGTCAAAGCGGTTAGGAATAAACACGTCAACCCGCGCGTTTTGCGCCTTTAAACACTGATAAACCACTGTGCTGGCCATAATTCCGTCACAGTCATAGTCGCCAACAATAACGAATTTCTTGTTATTTTTGATGCCGTCCGTGATGGTTTCGGCGGCTTCTTTTATTCCCAAAAGCCCCATCGGGTGATGAAGCTGGGTGGCGCTTGGGTTCAAAAACTCACGAACCTCATTTGGTTCGGTTACGCCAAGTTTATAAAGCCAGTCGATTAGGCGAATGTCAGTTAAAATTTTTTCTTTTTTCATAAAAATAAATAACCTTTTCAAACCCGAAGGCTTAAAAAGGTTTTGTGATTACTTTTTATTAAGATTTGGGTTTTTCGATACTTGAAGTTTTTTCTTAAACTCGGCAGCTTCCGTAAGCGCAATTAAAATGCCGCACCCAACAAACAGCCCAACGCCGATTGAAACAATAAGGCCAAGAAGCGAACTAACCGCCGTCAGTTTAACAAGTGCATTTGGCGCAAAAAGCGAAATAATGCTAAACACCGCAACAAAGGCCACTAAAACGCAAAGAGGCATAATCGCGCTGTTTGCGCCCTCGGTTACCAACTCGGTTACCGAATGGTCTTCAAACTGTTTGGTTTTGGCATTCGCGCGTATAAACTCACAAACAAGAATAGACGCAATAACAGCGATTATGCTTGAAAGCCCCATAACCGCAAGCGACCCGCTTGAGATAGGAACACGCGTTATAATCAAAGCCGCCAAATACATAATTATGCTTACAAGATAAACAACGGTGAGCGTTGTTGCGCCCGCCACGCCGTATCTAAGCCAGCCGCCAAAGAAAACAACCATCGCAATAAGCAAGATTGAAAGGCTAAGCATAAGAATAAAGTTAGTGGTAAGCGACCCGCGCACAGCCTCAAAATTTGAAACATTGCTTACGTCAACATTAGCCGCCTCCGCAACAGCTGCGCGGATATCGTCAGCATTTTTAATTGTTTTGTTAGTTAGTCTTACAACAACAAAGTGTCCGTCATTATTGTCTTCAACAAAGGCGCTTTCAACGTGCAACCCTTTATTTTTAAGGGTTTTGGTTGTTTTTGCGTATGCATTACTTAATGCGCTTGTTTCGCTTACTTCAACTTTAAGTTGGCTTCCGCCGCCAAACCCAACACTTGCATTAAAGCCAAAGATACAAGCGATAACAATTGAAAGCGCAAGAATAGATGCGCAAACAATAAGCATTATTTTAAGCGGAAATTTAATAGTTTTTTTGTTAGTCATTTTTTTGCCCTCCTAAGCCATAGGCCAGGGTGTTTTTCTTTTCAAACGAATAGAAAATTGAGATAAACCAAGGCAAAAGCAAAATATTGTTAAGCGCATAGGCCGCCCCAAACACAGCAAGAATAATCGCCGCGGTTGCAACTGCCCCCCTTGTTAAAAATGCCATAAACAAGCCGGCAACAAACATAAGCCCCGCGATAACGGCGTTGATAAAAGCAGACTTTTTAAAGCCCGATTCAAGGCTTGCTTCAAGGGTTTTTCCAAGGCTAAACTCAGCGCTAACCTTGCCAATATAGATAAACGCACCCATAAAAGTCATCGCGCTTGAAACAGCGATGGAAACAAGCGCGCTAAGCCCTATTTCAATCCAAGGAAGAAGTTGCAAAATATAGGTTATGATTACTGACAATATAAGCATTGATAAAAGGTTGGCAACGCCGAATGCTCTGTGTTTTATAATCATAAACACGATTGCCGCTGTAACACACGCCAAAAGCGCAACAAAAAGCAAAACAAAGGTGTTGCTTTTGTTATAAGCCGCACTGTTAATATCCGCTGTTAGCCCAACCGTTGAGAATGGCGAACTCATCGTATTAATTTCGGTTTTGGTTTTGTCAAAGTCAACTGGAATAAAAGAGCCAAACTTAACGCTTGTTGCAAACTTTTCGGCCTCTGCATAGGTCTCAAAATTAAGATACATATCATCATAAGCCGCGTCGCTGCCAGAAAAACTGGTTTGAAGTTCATCACCCATATAAACATAAATTGTGGTGCCAGACTTCATATTGGCTTTATATGCTTGAAGCCCCTTTTCGTTAAAGCTGATTTTAACATAGCTTGAACCCGAGGCTGATCCAGTGGTGATTTCCGTTATATGTTCTCGACCAGAGATAAATGTTTTGTTTTTTTCTGTGCCTGTTCTAAGCTCAAAAACGCCAACGCCGATGGTGGCTAAAAGCGACTGTGTTTCAGTATACTCGCCGCCTGTTTCAAGGCCGACCTCAACGCGGATAGACTTGTCGCCAACTGCGGCAACAAACGCGCCAGTATGCCCCTTGTTAGAAAGAATTGATTTGATTTGGTCAACCGCTGTGTTCATTTGGGCACGAGTTACATCTCCTGAGGCGGTGTACTCGGCATACATTCCTGCCTTTAATTCGCTTGCGTATTTAATGTTGCCTGCAAAAGAAAGGTACTTAGTTGAGCCAAAATTCATAGGAATAAAGGCAAAAACAAGACCAACAACAAGAATGACCGACATAAAGATGATTAAAAACAAAGATGTGGATTTTTTATACGATTTCATCAAAAACTGGTCCTTTAAAAGTATTGTAAAGATAATCTTACTTGCTTATTATACATTAAACTGCCCCAAGCGGTCAACAATTTCGCCAAGAATTTTAATATTTTAAACCAATTTTTGCCCAAAAATCATAGTTTAATTCGCCGTTTTTGAATATGCAACAAAAAAGGCCGCCCTGCTTGTGTGTTTTAAGGCCGACGACCGAGTTAAAAAAGTTGAAAGTTTAAAGTTTAAAGTTTAAATATTGCTGAAAGTAGTATTGTCATTGCGAGGATTAACTCTTTTTTAAATTAACGGCGATTACGCCAACGATGCCACCAACCAATGCGCCAAAACCAAAGTCTGCTAAAAGCGACCAACCTATCACGAACGACCCATTAAGCGCCGAGAAAACGATAAACGCAAGCGCCGTAAAAATCAAGCCCAAAAGGACGCCTTTTTTAAGGCCGCCCTCGCCGTTTCGCGCCACAATCAAGGTTCCAACCGCAATACTTATCGCCTTTATAGCAAGGTTGATGGGTGCAATCACCTTATCACTAATGTTTGTAAATTTTAAAACTATCGCAAAAATTAAAATAAGAAAAAGTGTTATGATAAGCGCCATTATCCCCGCTTTTAAATACGCAAAAAATCCGCTTTTTTTGTTTATTGTTTCTGTTTTAACCATTCTTTTTACCTCAATAAAACTTATGCCCCAGCCGCCTTGTTTATGCCAAAGATGGCTATGAAAAAGCTAAAACCTTCATATTAAAATAAAAACGCACAGCGCAATAAAAGATTTTGTAAACAAATAACAAAAAAGCCCCAAACACGGGGCTAATTAATAAATTAAAAACTAAAACAAGCGCATTTGCTCTTCTTCGTCAACAGGTTTTGTGCAAGCCGTATTGCCGCCGTTACGCTTTGAAAACGCGCCTTCACACTTAACGGTAAACATTGTGGTTCTTGGCAGCCTTACCTCGTCAAAATCATTAACGCCAAACGCATATTTTTCAATGGCAAACAGCCTCTGGCATGGCGTTAAGTCAAGAACGCCGCTTGCACAGATATCATAAAACGCGCGCTCTTTTATAATTTTTAAGTTTTTGCACGTGCTAAAATCCACGCCTCTTAGGCCACTGTGCTCAAACGCTCGGGCGCCAATAATCATCAGTTGTTCTGGAAATGTAATACTAGAAACATTGCCTTTGTTTTTAAACACACCATCCGCAATGACCTCAACACGATTATCAATCGTGGGCGCTTCTCCGCCATTCTTCGCAACGAACAAGTCAAAAAATGGTTCGTCTTTTATACCCAAAAGCGTAAGCCTGCCGCACCCGTTAATCTGCGAGAAGGCATAGTTATAGAACCTATCACTGTGGTGCATATAGGTTTCAACTTCAATAATGTTCATAACAACCTCTTAATTAATTGTAACAATAATATTAAAATTTGTCAATATTAATTACGCGCTAATAATATCTAAATTCGACCAATAAAAAACTCCCCGCGGCGGGGAGAAAATTATTTCTTTTTGTTTTTAGATTTGTTTTGCTTGTTAGACTTAGCCGCGGCTGTTTCAGGCGCTTTTTCTTCGGCTTTAACTTCGACAGATTGTTGGTTTTCAGCGCTAGCCTCGCTAATGCCCTCTTCTGTGTTTTGGGCTTCAGCATTAGCGTCAGTTTTGGTTTCAGCCTTATTGCTAGCCTTAACGTCATCCTCGGCCTTTTTAGGAGGATTAACTTGGTTTAAAACAAACGCAATATAGCTTATATCAAGCTCTAAGGTCTGTGCTGAGCCCTTTGCGCCCGTTTCAATGATGATAGACTTTGGCATACCATTTTCTTTGTTAATCTTTTGGATGCGGCCGATAATTCCGCCAACCGTTTTAATCTCGTCGCCAACGCTTAGTTGGTTAAGCATTTCGGTGTACTCTTTGTTACGCTTTTTGTTAGTAAAGATTGGAAAAATAAGCAAGAAAACAACCGCAACAATCATTAAAACATAAACCCACCAAGACCCACCGGCAGTGTTATTAGCAAGTAATAAATTCATTTTCTCTCTCCTTAACTATTGATATGTTGATTTTATCAGTTTTTATCAAAATTTGCAAACAATTTTGCACGCGTTTGCTGCGATTTTTGACGATTTTTTTAATAACCCGTCTTTTTTAGGTACTCTTCGCGGAATTCAAGCAGCCTGTCTGCCCTAATAGCGTCTTTAATTAACTCGGTTAAGTGCGTAAGATACCTAAGGTTGTGAATAGATAAAAGCTGGGCGCCTAAAATCTCGTCAGTGTTGAATAAGTGTCTTAAATACGCCTTCGTGAAGTTACGGCAGCAATAGCAGTCACACTCTGGGTCAAGCGTTGTGAAATCTTCTTTATATTTGCCATTTTTAACAACAACCTTGCCCGTGCTGGTAAACGCCGTGCCGTTGCGCGCAATTCGAGTTGGCAAAACGCAGTCAAACATATCAATGCCGCGAATAACACCCTCAATAATACAATCGGGGCTTCCAACGCCCATCAAATACCTTGCTTTGTCCTCTGGATAATGCGGCGCTAAAACGTCAAGCATTTCATACATTTTTGGCTTAGGCTCTCCCACGCTTAGGCCGCCGATTGAAAAGCCCGCACCCGCGTAAGGTAATGCATCTTTAAGCGCTTTAAGCCTAAGGTCAGCAAAAAAGTTGCCCTGAACGATAGGAAACAAAAGTTGCTTAGGGTTCTTTTGCGCCTTAAAACATCTTTCTAACCACTTTTGCGTGCGATTAAGCGCCTTTTTGGCATAATCATAGTCAACGCCATAGGTCGAACACTCATCAAACGCCATAACAATATCGCTGCCCAACTTGTTTTGAACCTCGATTGACTTTTCAGGCGTAAAAAAGTGCACCGACCCGTCAAGATGGCTTTTAAAATGCACGCCATTTTCGGTTATTTTGTTTAGGTCGCTAAGCGAAAAAACTTGAAAGCCACCGCTGTCAGTTAAAATAGGTTTGTTCCAATTCATAAACTTATGCAGCCCACCCGCGCGGGCGATAAGGTCAGCCGTTGGACGAAGGTAAAGGTGATAAGTGTTGCTTAAAATAATCTGCGCGTGCACGTCGCCAGTAAGCTCGCGTGGTTCAACCGCCTTAACCGTGGCCTGCGTGCCAACGGGCATAAACACCGGCGTCTCGATAACACCGTGCGGCGTTTTAAGCTCTCCAATGCGCGCAAAACACTGACTTGATTTACATTTTTCTTTAAATTCAAATTCTGCCATAAAATCTCCTAATAGATAAACATACTATCGCCAAAACTGAAAAAACGATATTTCTCACGCACCGCAAGGTTGTAAATTCTCAGCGTCTCTTCCCTTCCCGCAAAGGCCGAAATAAGCATAATAAGCGTGCTTTCAGGCAGATGGAAGTTGGTTATAATCGCGTCAACAAACTTAAACTTAACCCCCGGATAAATAAAAATACTCGTTTCTTTTTTAACGGGATGGATAACGCCATCGTCGTCCGTAGCGCTTTCAAGGGTTCGCACACTGGTTGTGCCAACCGCGATAATGCGTTTGCCCTCCTTTTTTGCGCGGTTAAGCGTTTCGGCTGCCTCGGGAGTGACCTCGATATACTCGCTGTGCATATGATGTGCCTCAACCGTGTCTTCATTTACTGGCCTAAACGTGCCAAGCCCAACGTTTAACAACACCTCAACAATTGTAACGCCCTTATCTTTGATTTTTTCAAGCAACTCAGGTGTAAAGTGAAGCCCTGCAGTAGGCGCTGCTGACGAGCCCTCTATCTTGCTATAAACCGTTTGATAGCGCTCGCGGTCATTAAGCTTTTCGTGAATGTAAGGCGGCAACGGCATCTCGCCAATTTTGTCAAGCTCGGCTTCAAGCGTGCCCGTTTTAACACTAAACTGAACAACGCGTCCGCCAATCTCGTCAACATTATCGATTATTTTAGCCGTAAGATTAGTTGAAATTTCTATCTCGGTTCCAACTTTAAACTTCTTAGCAGGCTTAATTAAAGCTTCAAAAGTGGTCAAATTAATGCGCTTTAAAAGCAAAAGTTCAACCTTGGCGCCCGTCTCTTTTTTTGTGCCATATAGGCGGGCGGGTATTACGCGCGTGTTGTTGATAACCAAAACGTCGTTAGGCGTTAAATAATCAACCAGGTCATAAAAATGCTTGTGCTCTATATTCCCCGTCTTGCGTGAGTATGTAAGCATGCGCGAATGATCGCGTGGCTCAATCGGCGTCTGCGCAATAAGCTCAGGCGGAAGTTCATAGA
>USTX01000008.1 GCA_900557655.1 uncultured Eubacteriales bacterium | reverse complement strand
TTATTAACAATAAGCGGCTGCCAACCAACAAACTTATATCCAACCTTAGCCGCCTCTGGAACGTATTTAAGTTTTTGCCCAAACAAGATTTTATAGTTATCTGTGGTTGAAATCGCCGAAAAATGAGCGTTTGACAACTTTCCATCGTTGTCATAAATGTTTGCGTAAAGATTGTTAGATAGCCCTGTTTTAGTGCCACTGCCGTTTATGTTTGTATAAATGGCGCCATTGCCAAGCGTCCCGCCAAGGTCAATAAGGCTTAGCGCGAAATGGTTACCGCCAGCCGTACCATCGTTATAATACCAATCTTCAACGTCACCAACAAGGTTAATGTCGTCAAGCTTGTCGTCCTCGGCGATGTAGATGGCCGAATACTCTCTTGGTGTCCACCCAACCATCATATTAGTTGTTGTTTGGTAGTTATAAAAATACCTATAACTTTTATCAAAATCGCTTGCTTTGCCATCAACGCTGGTTTCTGCGTTGCCACCATTAAGTTCGCGCCCCGTGTCGCGCCAGTTTGAAAAGATTTGAAAGATTGGGCTGTATGCATACGCATTGCTTACACCCTTCATCTTATATAATTTTCGGGTATTGTCACCATCGCGAACAAATGCGTCGCCCCATTCACAATTTGTTGCGTTAACCGCCTTAAGCCCTGCGCTTAGCCCGTTTTTATCCACCTTAAATATGCTGTTAAATGTGTTTTCTTTTGAAGACGCCTCTCCACTGCCCCAGTTGTCGCCCGCCACAAATGATTGAAAGTTAAGGCCGCTTCGCCCGAACCCTTCGGCTTGGGCTCTTTCTTCTTCTGTAAGATTATCAAGGTTTGTGTCTTTAAAGTTGATGATATCAAGGCTGTCAACATAATAGCCCGCCTTTTTAAGAGTAAACGGAAAGCCGCCCGAGCACTTAGCGTTGTTATAAAGCCCATAAATACCCGCTGCCGAGAAATCTGCATATTCGCCATTTACAGTTCCGCCACCAGAGAAGACAACAAACCGCTCTTGGCCATTAACGCCAGTGCTAAAATAGGCCGCTTTAAACTTTTCCGCATTAAACTGTTCTGTGCCCCAACCAAGAGTATCAGTAGCACTTTTTAATGTCTGAATCAGCACTGGCCCCGCGTTGGTAAAAATTTTAAGCAGTTCTTCAAGCCCCAAAGCCTCGCCATCAGTGCTACAAATAATCGCCGTGCCTTTTGCGCCTCTATTGCCCGTCATTATAGCATTTTGCAAAACATTATACGCCGTCCCGTTTTCGTCAAGGTCATAAAGTTTAAGTTCGCTGTAACTTTCATACACCACTATCGACGTCGTCCACGAAGAACCCCCGCGCCTGCCATAAAGCGGATGGTTTGTATTTTTTATAGGGCTAATAGCCGAGATAACGTCATTACTATTAACGTTTGTTACATACATTGCATTGCTTTGCTCGCCCGGAACAAGTTCAATATAATATCCATTGTCAGCCAGTATTGCAAGTGGGTTTGACACTTTGCCCCAGTCACTAGACGGCTTAGCGGTTTTAGCAAATTTAAACGGATAGTAATACGAACCGCTAAAAGAATACTGTTTCATCGTACTGCCAACAGCGTTTCCATCATATGAGTTAATTTGATTGGCCTCTGATGGTGAAAATGCGTCGGTTGAAATATTGTTAGTTGCTGCCAAAACGTCATAAACACCAAAATTAATAGGTGTAAGCGTTATAGCCATCGCCGAGATGGTAACAAGTCGGTCATACGAATCGCCATTAAGCGAAACATAAGGGTTGGTTTCTTGCGAAATAAACTCTTGACCGCTATTATTTTGGCTATTTCCAATTACGATTGTTGACGAAAGTTCTTTGGCCTTTTGCGTGTAGTTATTATAGGTTAAAAAGCGCTGATTGATTGTATATGGGTCGCCTGTAACCTGATCAATAATTTCTAAACTTGTTGACGTTCCCATACCAAAATAAAGCCCAGTGTTGCTGGCCTGTCCGTCATTAATTTTAAGTTTAAACGTCAGTTTAACTTCATATTGCATATCGGCCATTTTGGTTATTTCATAGGTTACCGAAAGCGTAACCAAGTCATCAACCCCATTGCCTTTAAGCAAATTCTTCGTAGCGCCTAAGTTATATTCGCCGCGAAACGATGTGGCGTCATAATTTCCGTTAACGGCCGACCCAACCAAGTCTTTAACACCAATGCCAATGTAGGCGCCGCGCTTATTATAATATCCATCATCATTGCTAAGCGTTGTATAAATCTTTGCGCCGCCGTATGAAAGCGTGTTTATCTGCCACCCCGAAAACGCCGATGGTGCAATTTTGTCCCCATCGCTTGTGCGCGTAATAATGCTAGACACTGAGTCCGCATAAACCAGTTTGATATTTTTAAAACTTGACGCACTTTTGCCAAGTGACACTTGCGCAACCGTTTTGCTTACTTGCTCGCTTGCGTTTTTGCTTGTTTTGGCCTTAATTCCGTTATCGTTATAAACAATTGAAATCGCGCCCATTTCGCCCGTAGTGCTGTTAATGTTAGAAACAAACTTAAAGTCACTGCGCGCGAGGTTCGCTTTAATTGTCTCGCCGTTTAGTTTTTTAAGCGTCCACGTTGTCCCACTTTCGCCAGCCGACAGGTAATAGTCAACGCCGTATTGTGCAAACGTTTTAAATTCGCTTATGCTATTAAACAATGTTGTTGACGTGTCAATAATGTCAACAACCGCCTTAGCACTTATGTTATAAACGGATATAGAGTTTGACGTAAACAAAAAGCAATAGCCGTTCGTTATCGTGCTAATCGCGTTATATTCACAATTTAAAATGATATTGCCATCAGTGTCCGCTAAGCCATATTTATTACCAAAATTCTTTGTAACAAACACCCCGTTATAAACATTTCCTGAGGCGTTAAAGCCTTCCTTTTTAAGGTTGCCCTTTAAGTCTAAAACCGCCTTTTGGCAGATAAGATTGTCGTTAAAAAAGCCTATTATCTTGCCATACTTTTTTTCATTAATTGTTATCGCTGTTTCAAATTTTGAAAGGTTTATATAGTGCACAATTGGGTTATCTAATTTAACAACCTCGTCAATTTGGGTTGGGTCATTAACAAAATCATATTCAACAATGCGCGCAAACCCGGCAAGGTCGCTAAGTTCAACACCAAAAACCTTGCCGTCTTTTTTATAATTTTTTACTTCATTGTTAGCAATGTCATAAACAAAGCACTCTTGCTTAACAAAAATGTTTTTGACCTCTTCTATGTTGCCAACGCTATCAAACCTATTTACCTCAATAAACCAGTTAGCCTCAGAGTTAAGCGTAGGCGCTGTCAGTTTTTCAATAAACAATCTGTTATTGCTTAAAACCGTTATTTTGTGTTCATAGGCAAGTTGAAAGTGATAAACCGCCCCGTCAATCGCAAACGCGTATGTATACCCCGCCGTTTGCCAGTCTTCATCTACCGAATAGATACTGTTTTCTTCCTCGCGCACAAGTTTAAACGTGTCGCCAGACAAGTCATAGGCACGCGTCCAGTCAAGCGAGCGTACCAGTAAAAATTTATCACTTGATGCAAACGAAATAACAAAATTGTTTTGCTCCGCATCTGCATCCGCTTTGCTGTCAGTATGAACAAAGTCAACAAGGCCTGTTTTAAGGTCAACAACTTTAATCGAATAGAAAGAATCATAACCTACCGTATCACCTGTACCTGCATCAATTGTGCTGCTCTCGTCGCGGCTTAAAATCGCGCGATGGCCAACAATCTTGATGCCCGAGATAGACTTAATACCACTGCTAGACGTGTCGCCAATCGTGATAAATCTCGATTTGCTGTCTGTGCTGTCACCATCGGTATACACAATTTTTCCAGTTTTAATGTTGATGATAAACGGACGATTGCTGCCCGTCACCGTCCCATACGACACAACCGCATAGTCACCCTCGATTTGATAAACCGTGTCAAACCCCTGTTCATCTTCGCCAACAGCGCCGTCGTCATTAGCATCATAACAAAACCGCCTTGGATTTTCTCCTCGCGAAATTATAACGTGCTTGCCACCAACGTTTACAACCAAATAGTCATCGCCCACCAAGAACACATCCTTCGCCGACGCCGACACTGTTGACGGAAGCTGAATTTGGCTGTCCTTAGTCTCCGTCGTGTCACCGCCCGAAAGAATAGAGTCAATAAGACTCCTTTCCATCTCAGTGTATTTGGGTTTATTGTCCGTAGGCTTTCTAAAAAGAAAATAGCCGCCAACCGACAAAACAATAAGGGCAACCAAAACAAGGCTTATGGTATAAAAAACTTTCGTTGCTTTTTTCATCTGTTACCTTCCCTTATCAGCGTTCACTTTTAGTATGTTCTTAGCGCGCGCAGATAATACAATTACATTAATATTATTATACTTAATTTCACTCCTTCCACCAAACGTTTTCGCCCCTAAATTTCACTTAAAGTTTTCGCAATTTTATCCCCCGTTCCAGCATCTTTTTCTCATCCCCCCACTCTCCAACTCCGCACCCTTAAAGGGAGGATTGTTGCGTAGCGACAGAGAGGGGCTAAGTCTTATTAGTAAAGTTGAAAGTTGAAATGCGGCTAAATATGTTAATGTCATTGTGAGGAACGTAGTGACATGGCAATCTCAGTCGCTTCATTCCACGCATCGCGCCCCGCCATTTACATTTATAAAAAACGCAATTTTAATCTTAAATTTTAAAATTTTGCCATTATTTTTGATTTTTTATGTCAATTTTGCGTTTTTTTTGACAATAAAAAATTCAATGAATTCACCAATGATATACCCTATCCCAAGCACGCCGATTATTGGGTAAACAACATCAATTATCTTAACAAAACCCATCAAACTTAAAACCATCGCCAAGATAAATGCCAAAAGCGTTGACGTTAAATCGTTTTCAAATTTTGTTTTTATTCGGTTTTTTATAACAACGCCTGACGCAATCAATGTGGTAAGCAGCCCAAACGAAATTATAATTTTAAAACACAAGCCAAGCCAACCTGCATTTGTTTGCGCCAATTTAAGCAAAGGCATACTTGACCGCCCGTCGCCATACACCATCAAACACAGCCCTATAACAAAAATTAAAACTAAAACTATCGCTCCAAATATAACAGCCACTGCTCGTCGCTGTTTAATCGATTTAAGGTCGCCAGCAAAAATGGCAGCAATCGGCATAACGGTTAAAACATTCATCCCAACATACATAAGCCCAAAACCAACCGCCGAAAAACCTCTGCTTATCGCATTAATCTTCGGCATACTAATCGGCTCCTTTGTCAAACAAAAAACCAAATTGATAAAAACAAAACCAACAACAAGCGGTATAAAAACGCGATTAATTTTATCCAGCGCCGATTTCCCCATCGCAACAAAAACAAGCGCTAAACAAATACAAGCGCATGAAAACGCAACGCTTCCGCCCAAAAAATTTGCGCTTAAATCAAACACGCCCGCTATCATCGCCGCCATAACAACAAGGCTGCAAAGTTCAAACAAAACAATGTTAACAATGCCCTTAATTTTTATAAATTTACGGCCTTTTGCATCACCATCAAACCCACGTCTGCCCGCAACAGCACCGCATTTTAAGCAATTTTCGCCCCCACCTGTATCGCCGCCATTGCCGTTAATATCAGACACTTGCGTCGCCTGACTTTTCGCCAAAAACATAAAAACAGCAAGCCCAAAAATCACACTTGAAATAGCAGCACTAATCAGCCCAAAAACACCAAATCTTGCAAAAAAGGAGTAGATTTCGCGCCCACTTACAAAGCCCACCCCAACCAGTGTGCCAACCAAAGAAAACGCAACCACAAACACCTTTTTCATAATAAATTTTATGCTGCTTTATGCCAATAATACCGATACTAGGCCAAACAGAAATTTAATTCAATATTTGTCCCAAAAACATCAACCTAACTCCACCCCAAAACATAAACAAATCAACAAAAAAGTACCGCAAACGCAGTACTTAATTCTAACAACAATAAAGTTTTGTTTATAACACAACTTTTGAATTTAATAATTAATAAATTTAAAGTTATCAACCTAAAATCAATTTCGTGTTTATAACTTATAGATTATTCGGCCACAGTTTTCACATTCAAGAATATGCTTAGTGTTAAGGTCTTTAAGTTTGCCCGCCGGAACCTCCATCCTACATCCGCCGCAACGATTGTCTTTAAGCTCAACAAAAATAGGAAACACCTTACCCTCTTGCTTGCTTAGATACTTATTTAAAAACTCTGGGTTAACTTTTTTCTTCTGTGCATTAAGTTCGTCAACAAGCGCCTTAATTTTTGGTTCAACCTCTGCCTTGGCCTTGTCAAGCTCTTGCCTGTAAAAGTTAAAGTTCCCCCTTGCAGCCTTCGCGTTTTTCATAAGCGTTTCAAACTCTTTGTTAATTGAAACAAGTTTGTTTTGCGCATTGTTTAGATCACGTTCAAGCCTTGAAAGCTTTTCAGCAAGTTTTAAACCCTCTTCTTCTTTCGCCGCCAAACTCTCGGTATCCTCACCCTGCACGGCCACACTTTCAAGCTTTTCAACAACAGCATTAATATCTTTTTTAATATTTTCTAAGGCTTTTATCGCCCCTTGCGCTGCGCCATCAAGCTCAAAAAGTTTGGTCTGAGTATCCTTTAAATACTGCTGCATTTGCGCCGCCTTTTTACGATTCTCATTCTGCGCAAGTTCGCCGTTTAGTTTCCTTAATTTTGCATCAATCTCTTGATATTTTAAAAGTTCTTGCATAATTATTCTCCTCTTTATTTTCTGCATTTTTAACACAAATTTTTGAAAATTTGGTCAAATTTTGCATATTTTGCCTTAATTTTGCGTTTTTGTACCGCTCTTTTAGTTGCTCGTATACATCTTTTTATTGCCGAAGTTTTTCAACTTCGCACACGCATAAATTTATCACGCTTTGCGCTAGTTGCCTAAAAAGTCTTTAAGCTTCTTGCTACGCGATGGGTGTTTAAGTTTCTTTAACGCCTTGGCCTCAATCTGCCTAATACGCTCACGCGTAACGTTAAATTCTTTACCCACTTCTTCAAGCGTGCGTGGGTGTCCATCGTCTATACCGTATCTTAGCATAATAACTTTTTGCTCACGTGGGGTCAGCGTATTAAGCACCTCTAAAAGCTGCTCTTTAAGCATCAATATCGTTGCCGAGTCAGACGGGTTAGTTGCGTTTTCGTCTTGTAAAAACGTACCAAGATTACTGTCTTCCTCTTCACCAACTGGCGTGTCAAGCGAAATCGTATCCTGACTTATCTTTTGAATTTCGCGCACCTTTTCTTCGGTTATGCCCATCTCTTTTGCAATCTCATCAGTTGATGGTTCACGCCCAAGAGTTGAAACAAGTTGCTTCGTCACACGGCTAAGTTTGTTGATCGTTTCATACATATGCACAGGTATTCGAATGGTCCGCGCTTGGTCAGCAATCGCACGCGTTATGCTTTGCTTGATCCACCACGTCGCATACGTTGAAAAGCGATACCCTTTGGTATAATCAAATTTTTCAACCGCTTTCATCAAGCCAAAGTTGCCCTCTTGAATAAGATCCAAAAACAGCATCCCACGCCCAACATACCTTTTGGCGATCGATACAACCAGCCTAAGGTTGGCCTCACTAAGTTTGTGTTTAGCTTCTTCATCACCCTCGCCCATACGCTTGGCAATCTCTATCTCTTCATCGGGCTTTAAAAGCGGAACCTTGCCTATGTCTTTAAGATACATTTTAACAGGGTCGTCAACATTAACTTGGTTAGCAAGTTTTTCAAGCTCCTCGTCATTTTCCATAAGCGTTGTTTCAACAAGATCAATACCCGCCGCCTTGATTTTTTCAAGAATGTCATCAATCTCTTCGGTGTTAAGCTTAGCAAATCTCTCGCTTACCTCTTCAATAGTTATCGAGCCCTTAACTTTTGCGTGCTCAATAAGTTTGTTAATTTCAAGTTCTATTTTCTCTTTTTTATTAATCATAGTTCCACCTTTTTGGCCTTTATTTTGTTTATTGTTGATGTTATTTCTGTCAAGATTTCTTTGCGCTTAGTGTTGTCTACCTCGCCTTCAAGCTTTGTATTCAATTGCTGTAAATGTGATTCAAGATAAGACTTATAAACAACCCACAAACAATCTTTAAAATATTTCGCTTCGTTTTCTTCACTGCCATTAGCGTACGCATAGGTTATAAGTTCGTCAAAATCTTCTTGAAAGTTGCCCCCCAGAAACGCCTTACACCGCTCAATCATCTGCGCCGTGCTTACTGACCCGCGCGCCGCCTCAATAGCCCGCGCGAACTCAACAAACTCCTCACCCTTAAATATAAACGTCACGTCCTTTTGAAAATGCGCAAACGGCTTTAAGTGCAACATACAAGACAAAACAAACTTTTGTGCCTTAGCAAGCGCATTATCTACCGCCTCAACCTTCTCGCGCGAATTCTTAAACACTTGCGGATTTGAAAGCGCACTTGCCCCCTCTATGCCGCCCATTTGACGCCTTAAAAAGTCAATGTTAGTGTTACTCATCTCCGCCACCAAAGGAATGTATACCTCACGCTCGACCTCGCTTGACAACTCTTTTAAAACCAGCAGCGCATTCTCAACAAACTTAGTGCGCCCCTCGCGCGTTTTCATATCACACTGACGCCTGATAACTTCAAGCTTAAAATCAGTAAGTGGCATCGCCTCGCGCATCAGTTTAACAAACCCCTCGCGCCCCATCTTGTTAATAACGTCGTCTGGATCCATCCCCTCAGGCAGGTTCATAACTTTGATGTTAAGCCCCTCCGCCTTTAAAATGTCAAGGCCGCGCAAGGTAGCCTTTTGCCCCGCAAAGTCGCCGTCATAACAAATCAAAACATTGTCGCTAAACCTCTTTAAAAGCTTGGCTTGGTCACTTGTAAGCGCCGTGCCCATACTAGCCACCGCCGTGTCAAACCCCGCTTTGTGAAGGCTTACAACGTCCATCTGTCCCTCAACGATAAGCATATATTTTATCGCGTTCGTGGCCTCGGCCTGCTTTTTCTTTTTAACAAGGTTAATCGCATAAAGCGTTTTACCCTTTGAAAACAGCATTGTTTCGGCAGTATTTAGGTATTTTGCAAACTTACCATTATCAAGAATTCGCCCCGAAAAGCCGACCACGTTGCCCATCACGTCGATTATCGGAAAGGCAAGTCGCCCCGCAATCGTGTCATACAAATTGTCTTTTTTCTTACAGACCCCGCTTTCAAGCATCTCGGTTTCAGTGTATCCCAAACTGAAAAGATATTTAGGCAGCTCGTTATACCCCAAAGACGCGCCAAGACCAAACCTGCGCGCCACGTCTTGCGGCACCTGACGCTTAGCCAAATAGTCATTCGCCTCGGGTTTAAGGTTTGAAAACAAATTTTTAGAATAATACCTAGCGGTGTCTTTAAGGCATGCAAGCAATCGGTCACGGCGCTTTTTTCGCTCTTCGATGTCGTCTTTATGCTCCCCGCCGCTAAACGCCGGCACCTGCATACCCGCTTGCTCAGCCAGTATCGAAATCGCGCCCATAAAATCGGTCGACTCTATCTCTTCAACAAACTTGATTACGTCACCGCCCGCCTTACAGCCAAAACAGTGATAATACCCGTCAATCTCGTTAACAGCAAAAGACGGCGTCTTTTCTCCATGAAACGGACACCTACCCCAATAAAGCCTACCCTTGTGTTCAAGCGGTACGTACTTACCAACCACCCGCACAATGTCAACGCGTGACTTTAACTCCTCTAAAAACTTTCCAAAATCTTCTGCCAACTTATCCTACCAAACTAAAATTTAAAAAATCTTCAATTTTAAACAAACTAATTATTGTAAAATTTCTGCCAAATTCAAACAATCCAAACCATATGCCAAAAAGTTTTTTTAATTTAAACAAGACTATTTAAAATAACAATCAAATATATATTCGACAAACTTTCGCCGTTCCCTTTAAATTCAAAAACTTTCTTAATTTAGCCAGTAAATTACCCAAAATTTTTACCCCAATAACGTTTTCAAAACCGCCACCATAATTTGTTTCACAATTTTTCAAAAAAGCACCCTTACCTTTGTCCATTTAAAACAAAAGTAAGAGTGCCCCATTTGTTAAATCTAATACTAAAACCTTAGTTTTTTAGCCTCATAAATCTTTTTGCCCATAACCGACACAGCCTGACTAAACGCGCCGCTTTCGCTTGTATTGGCTAAGCCAGTCAAAGTGCTCGCTGTAGAAAGTCCCCAATTCTTTGCATCCGCATTATCTTCAAGGGTCAAGCCATAAAGATATGAAACCTTTTCGATTGCAACAACTGGATTAGGAGTCGCCATAAACGACTCTCCTGATTGATATGTAAAAAACTTCACACTTCCCGAGAAACATGCAACAACCAAGTTTGTTGGTTTTGTCGCTTCATTATTTGAATCATAATCAAGGTTAAAATCTGTTGTTGTATAATCTATTGAAACAACTTTAAAATCAGAATATTTGAACGCCTCATAAATATCAACAGGCATTGTATAAGAAAAAATAGTTTCGCCTTTCCAATAATAAACATCAACTTGATTTTCAGCAGACTTAGACTTGCTTTGATATCTATGCTCTCTTGTCATAGAAACTGTGCGACCGTCAACAATAGAAAGCTCAAATTTTTCTTCAAGAATGCCAGAAATATTTGTTTCATCATTTGCATCACATTCAATAAATTTAATTGAAATAGAATACTTATTTTTACTATATTCAGTCAACATATAATTTTTTGTGTATGTGCCATCCTCTTCGGTTTCGCTAGTAATCAATTCACGCCCAATAACAAGCAACGATTCATCAACTCCTATCATTTGATACATATCAAACGTAGATGAAACCGTACTTTGTAACGATGAACCAGGATGTGATGGTTCTATAAACATCGCCTTATTGTCATTCTTTTTAACTAAAAATACGTTAGCATCAGCGTTATTAATGTACGACCTTTTTTCCGCCTGTTCGAACCTCGCAGCCATTATTCCAATTTTTTCAAGTGTTGAAGGTGTTAAATCTTCAATCTGCGCGTTTTTGTCTTCAATTTCAGCATTCTTTTCAGTGATTGTTGTGTCTTTTTGTTCAATCTTGGCTTTAAGGTCGTCAATCTCAGCAAGCGTCTTGCTGTCAGCATATCCCACAAGGCCTGCACTCAGCGCCACGCAAACACACAAACACAGTGCCACAAGCATCTTTTTGAATTTCTTCATTTTGTTCTCCTTTTGTTTTTTATGCAACGCAAAGGTTTGATAATACTCACCACCCTTTTGCTTTGCTAACTGATTTTATTGTATACGATAATTCTTCGTAAGTCAAATATTTTACGAGCCCTTTTCGTAAAATTTAAGTATGGAAACATTTAAAACACGGCTAAAAGAATTACGGCTTTCAAAAAAATGGACGCAAAGCCAACTGGCCGCCCACCTTAACACCACGCAAGACACGATTTCACTTTGGGAACTGGGCAAAAGTTACCCCGATATGCGCGCCATCATCGCCCTGTGCGTCCTCTTCGATGTTTCAAGCGACTACCTTTTAGGCCTTACGCCGTACTAAGCCTGTTGGTAAAGTTGAAAGTGTAAAGTTTAAAGTTGAGATATTGCTATTTTTTAGCAATTTTTTTTACTCTTTATTTTTAGTCGCCAAACCGAAGGCAATTATAAAGCGGCTGAGATTACAATTATCACTATAAGTGACACCATTTACCTATACAACCCCCCACTCCGCCC
>USTX01000007.1 GCA_900557655.1 uncultured Eubacteriales bacterium | reverse complement strand
ACAAAAATAAAAACATAAGCGAAAATAACCTTGATTTATGTTTAAGTTTCATAGTAAAATATATGCTGACACAGGGTGTGGGTTGCAAATAAAACATTGATTAAAAAGAATGGAGAATGATGTGAGATGGACACAGATTGTAAAAACGAGTTAATTGATTTAAAGTTTGACTATGCACATTTTAAGGGTGAGGCGATTTTTGCGGCTGCGCAGATTACAATTAATCGGGGCGAGCGGGTTAATCTTGTTGCGCCGATTGGGGCGGGCAAAACCACGCTGCTTGAAATTTTGTGTGGGCTTAGAAAAGATTTTTGCGGGTTTGTTTTTGGCGAGATGGACAGAGAGGTTGTGCGCGGGTTTAGCGTTTCATTTATACCAAGCGCGCCAGTTTTGTTTGAAAATAAAAGCGTTAAAAACAACCTGCTTTATGCGGCCAAGGTTTGCGGCGCAAGGTTAACTGATGCCGATTTTGATAACCTGCTTAAAACGCTTGACTGTGATTTTGACCAAAATATAAAGGTTAAAAAACTTAACAATACCAACAAACAAAAGGTGGCGTTTTTGCGTGCGCTTATAAAAAAGCCCGATTTAATTTTGATTGATGACTTGTTTTTGAATGCACCTACCAAAGCAAGTCAGGATAAAATTTGCAACCTTTTAGATAGTGTTTGTTTAAATTTAAATGAAAGCGCGGTGGGTATCGCCTCAACATCGGCATTAAATTTGAAAACAAAATTTGATAAAATATTAATGATTGAAAACAGAAAAATTGTTGAGATAAATAAAAAATAAGGTATTAATATTTTGGGAATATCCATGCACACATTCTTGTTCTGAAACAATTAAAAAACGCAAAATTGAAGTAAAAATGCAAAAATTATGGCAAAATTTTAAAATTTAACCTCAAAAATGCAGAAAATTAAAAAAGGTTGTAAAAATTGAAAAGGTAAAAAACAAGAGGCATTTTTGTTGCTGATTTAGTTAAAAAAAATTACGCCATTTAAAAACTAACAAAAAACAAATGTAACAAAAAAAGAAAACTGCTTGTTTTTTGGATATATTTTTGTTAGAATATATACAAAGGGGAGATGGGTATGTTAGACGCACGTGGGGGGCAAATGTTTAGTTTAGACGATGAAACGGTTAAGCTTATTGAAAGCGAGATGAAAACCAAAAGCAATGTTTTTTTGCTTAAAGATTTGGCGGCGCTTGGTGATGAGGAGATTTTGCTTCTTTATCGCGAGCAGATTCCGTCGGGCTTTTTAAAGGTGTTAAGCGAGCCTGAACTGGTTTCAAGCGTTTTGGAGCTTTTTAAAAACAATCTAAACGTTAGTGAGACCAGTCGCGTTTCGTTTTTGCACCGAAACACCCTTTTGTATCGCTTAGATAAAGTGCACAGGCTTACGGGGCTAAATGTAAAAAGCTTTGAAGATGCGGCGACGTTTAAATCAATGATGGTGTTGTTTTATGAATACAGAAAAAGAACGAATAATTAGCCTATTAAACGCGCTTGGCAGCGAGTATAAAAACGCCGAATGCGAACTTGAATATAGTTCTAATTTTGAGTTGTTGGTGGCCGTTATTTTGTCCGCACAGTGTACTGACAAGCGCGTAAATGAGGTAACGAAAGTTCTTTTCAGAAAGTTTAACACGCCGCAAGAGTTTGCTGCGCTTAGTAACGCGGAACTTGAAAAGTACATTTATTCGTGCGGATTTTATAAAAACAAGGCCAAGAATATCATTGCGTGTGCGCGCGATTTAGTGGCGCGATTTGGCGGCGTTGTTCCGGATAATAAAGAGGGCTTAAAGTCGCTTGCGGGGGGAGGAGAAAAAACAGCCAACGTTGTTTTGGCAACGGCGTTTAATATGCCCGCGATTGCAGTTGATACGCACGTTTTTAGGCTTAGCCACAGGCTTGGGCTTTCAAATGGCAAAAATGTTAAACTGGTGCAAGTTGACCTTGAAAACGTCATCCCCAAAAAAGACTGGTCAAAAATGCACCTGGCACTGGTGCTGCACGGGCGGTATGTGTGTCATGCGCGCAACCCAAAATGCAGCGAGTGTAAACTAAGGCAATTTTGTAAGTTCGCAGAGCAAAAGCAAGGCGCGTGGCGGGTTTAGGCTGGGAAGAATTGTTAATAATTAAGAAGGGTAAATTATGTTTTTAGACAGAGTTAAGATTTTTATAAAAGCGGGGCAAGGTGGCAATGGTAAGACCTCGTTTCATACTGAAAAGTTCGTTCGAAAGGGCGGGCCGGATGGCGGTGATGGCGGCAATGGTGGCGACATTATTTTTGTTGCAGACAAGTCGCTTGACAGTTTGGTAGATTTTAGGTTTACTAAGCATTTTAGGGCTGAAAATGGCCTAAACGGCGGGTCGGCTAAGTGTACGGGCAAGTCGGGCGCGCATACATATATTAAGGTTCCGCTTGGCACGGTGTTGATTGACGACGAGACCAAACGTATTATTGCAGATTTCACCGAAGACGGTCAGCAAAAGGTTGTTTTAAAAGGCGGGCTTGGCGGTAAAGGTAACGCTAGGTTTAAAACCAGCAGGAGGCAGGCGCCGGCGTTTTCTCAAACGGGGCAACTTACCGAAGAAAAAGCAGTTTGGCTTGAACTTAAAACCATCGCGGACGTTGGTTTGGTGGGATTCCCGAATGTAGGCAAAAGCACGCTTTTATCTATGCTTACAAGCGCAAGGCCAAAGATTGCAAATTATCATTTTACAACGCTTAGCCCAAACATAGGCGTGGCGCAGGCGAACAATCACAGGTTTGTTATTGCTGACATCCCAGGGCTTATCGAGGGGGCAAGCGAGGGCGTTGGGCTTGGCCATTACTTTTTGCGTCACGTTGAGCGCACAAGGCTGCTAATGCATGTGATTGACATCAGTGGCAGTGAAGAGCGCGACCCATACGAAGACTTTAAAATCGTTAATGCCGAGCTTAAAAAATACGGCACGTCGGTAAGCGAAATTCCGCAGATAATAGTGTTAAATAAGTGCGATGCGGTGGCGGACAAAAAGCAGATAACGGCCTTTAAAACCAAGGTGTCTAGGCTTAAAAAGAAGTATCCGCTTGTTGAAATAAGCGCGGCGACGGGCGCTAATCTTGACGTGCTTTTAAGGGTGATTTGTGACGAGCTTGACAAACTTCCGCCTAAACAAGCGCTTGAATTTGAGCCGTTTGAATACGAGCGTCCTGACCCTAATCGCTTTGAAATTGTGCGCGATGACGACGGTGCGTATGTTGTTATCGGTGGGTTTATTGACGAGCTTATCCGCAACATAGTGCTTGATGACCCAACAAGTTTTGCGTACTTTCAAAAGGTGCTTAAAGATAAGGGCATCATCCGCGAACTGAAAAAGCGCGGCGCGAACGAAAACAGCACTGTTCGTATCGGCGACGTTGACTTTGATTTTGTTGAATAAAACTACATACGATTGATAAAAGGCTATCCCGTTAATTAAGGGAGAGCTTTTTTATTTTTAAAGTTGAAAGTTTAAAGTTGAAAGTTTAAAGTTTAAATGTGGATAGGAGTATTATTGCCATTGCGAACAACAGTTGGTAATCTTGCCGTTAAAGTTTAAATACGGCTGAGATTATTGTTGCTATTGTGATGAGTCAAGGGGCGGGGGTTAATTTGGGTATTGACAAAGTGGCGGAATGGTGGTAAAATTTCTTTACTCAATATTAAAGTAGTTTATATTTTATTAATCGGTAAAGGAGGTGTGAGTATGGTTAATGATATTTTAAGGGATGGAAAAACACTTGTTACGGAGCACGATTTGGTGTGTTATACGCTTTTGTGTTTGGGTAATCGCGGCATTTTTGAGGTTAGCGAAGACAGCTTGCTTAGGGCGGGCGATGCGGTAACGAAAAGGCATAGTGACGACTTTGAGATGGATATTATGTTTAACGAGGGCGAAGAGTGGCAGAGTGATGCGCTTGAAGGGTATATTGCCATTATGAGCAATGAGCGCAATGCTTTGCTTCGTGCGCAGAAAGAGAATGACTATTCGCGTTTTGCGGTTGGTGGACGTATTAACGAAAGGGATATGGCGTATTGGATAGATACGTGTGGGCCGGCGGCGTTGCGTAGGTCTGACCGCACGATTTGCTCGGTTTTTGGCCCACGTAAGACGCAAAGGCTTTATCGTGACCTTGACAGAAAGACAAACGCTAGGATGTTTTATGAAGAGGTTGCAAGCGTGGCTTTTGACCTTGACCAGCTGAAAAAAGGAGAGAAAGAAAGTGTTAACAAGTAAACAACGTGCCATGCTTCGTGCGCAGGCGAATACGCTTGACGCGAGCGTATATGTAGGGCAAAATGGGATAACTGAGACCGTGCTTGGCCAGATTGGTATGAACCTTGACAGTCACGAACTGGTTAAAATTGCCATTTTACAAAACTGTGACATTGAGGCAAAACAGATTATTGGCGAACTTGCAAGCGTTTTGGGTGCGGAGCCAGTGCAGGCAATCGGCAGAAAGGTGGTTTTGTATCGCTATTCAAGCAAGTGTAAAAACCACGTAAAAGTAAGCACTAAATAGTGATAATAATCAGCAAAGTGTAAAGATGCAATATGTAGGCAAAAAAGGTTGACAAAGCGGGCAATTAATTTTATAATCAAATAAACATAGAAAAACTGTGACGGCGAATTAGTAGAGTTGTGTGACCTTTAAGAGAGGTTGGGGCGTGGCTGAGACCCCGGCTAAGGCAACGCATAAGTTGAATTTCTAAGCCCGAGTTGCTTGACTAAAATCAAGACGGACAAAACCGTAAAAATGTAATGAGGCAAGTTTTACTTGTGAATTTAGGTGGTAACACGCAAACCGCGTCCTAAAACGGGCGTGGTTTTTTTGTTTAAGGAGAAAGCTATGAAAGACAAAATCAAACAGATAGGCGAAAGTTTTAAAAACAAAATCGGCGAGATTCGTGACGCACGCGCGCTTGAAGACTTGCGCCTTGATTTTCTTGGAAAAAAGGGGCAGATTGCAGCCTTGATGGAGAACTTTAAAACGGTGGCGGCTGGGGAGAAGAAAGAACTTGGTATGCTAATCAACAGCCTTAAAGTTAAGGTAACCGAGGGCATTGCAGAGCGCAAGAAGGTGCTTGAAGACAAGGCGATAGAGCAAGAGATGGAAAATGCGAAGCCGATTGACTTTACCCTGCCGGTTGACACTTGCACAGGGTCGCTGCACCCACGCACTCTTGTATTAAAAGAGGTTGAAGACGTGTTCGTTTCGATGGGCTTTGTTATTGAAGACGGGTTTGAGATTGAAACCGAGTATAACAACTTTGACGCGGTAAACGTGCCAGCAACGCACCCAGCCCGCGATATGCAAGACACATTTTGGCTTGATAATGGTCAAGTTTTAAAAACGCATACCAGCGCGGCGCAGAACCGCATCCTTAAAAAGTATGGCCCACATTGCAGAGCCATCTTCCCAGGGAGGTGTTTTAGAAACGAAAGCCTTGATGCGGGGCACGAAAACACCTTCTTTCAAATGGAGGGCATTGTTGTTGACCGCGAGGTGAGCGTTTCTAACCTGATCTACTTTATGAAAGAGATGTTAAAGGGCGTGTTTAAAAAAGACATCAAAGTTAGATTGCGCCCAGGGTTCTTTCCGTTTACGGAGCCATCGTTTGAGCTTGACGCAAGTTGCCCGTTCTGTGGCGGTAAGGGGTGTGCAAGCTGTGGCCAAAGCGGCTGGATAGAGCTTTGTCCATGCGGGATGATTCACCCTAACGTGTTAAAAAATGCGGGCATTGACCCTGACCAGTATTCAGGCTTTGCGTTTGGTTTGGGCGCGGATAGGCTTGTTATGCTTAGAAGCGGGCTTGGCGATATTCGCCACCTTAACGCTGGGCGTGTTAAACTTTTAAAACAATTCGGGACAAAGATGTAAGGAGAAAGTTATGAAGATTTCACTTAATTGGATAAAAGAGTTCGTTGACCTTGACGGCGTAACAAAAGAGGATATTGATAAAAAGTTTAACCTTATGTGTGCCGAGATTGAAAACATTGAGGTTAAGGGCGCGGACACGTATGGCGTTGTTTTTGGCAAAATTTTGGAAGTTAAAAATCACCCAGAATCGAATAAGCTGCATATTTTAAAGGTGGACGTTGGAACTGAGGTCTTGCAAATCGTTTGCGGGGCGCCTAACGTTCGCGAAGGGATGATCACATGTGTGGCGACGGTTGGCGGCGCAGTATGTGGCCATAAAATTGGCAAGGCGAAACTTGTTGGTGTTGACAGTTTTGGTATGTGTTGCTCAGAAGAAGAACTAGGCATCGGGGCGGACAACAGCGGTATAATTGATGTTGAATTTGACGCACCAATCGGGGCAGACATTAAGTCAGTTTTGCCAATCGACGATATGATAATTGAAATTGACAACAAAACGCTTACCAATCGCCCTGACCTTTGGGGGCACTATGGCTTGGCGCGCGAGTTTGCTGCTATTTTTAACAGAAGTCTTAAACCGCTTGAAACGCTTGATTTGTCTAAGTTTGCGGGGCTTAAAAAAGTGCCTGTTAAGATTGAAAGCGAGGCGTGCAGGAGGTACAGTGCGCTTACCGTTGAAAACATTCAGGTTAAAAGGTTGCCAATGCCGATGCGCGTAAGGCTTAACTATGTTGGTATGCGCGATATTAACCTGCTTGCCGATTTAACTAATATTGTTATGCTTGAAGTTGGGCAGCCTATGCACGCGTTTGATAATCGCAAGGTTGATTCAATTAAAGTTAGGAACGCGATGGCGGGCGAGGTGCTTACAACGCTTGAAGGCGAGCAGCACGAAATCCCTGAAAACGCCGTTTTGATTTGTGACAAACACAATGACCCAGTTGCGATTGCGGGCATTAAGGGCGGGCTTAAATCAGGGATAGCCGAGGATACGGACAGCGTTTTGTTTGAGTCGGCGAACTTTGAGGCGATTGCCATTCGTAAGGCCAGCCGCGCGATGGGGCTTATAACCGACGCCAGCCTTAGGTATGAAAAGTCGCTTGACCCCGAGATGTGTGAGGTTGCGATGGGCAGGCTGCTTAGTTACCTTCACGAGATTGACAAGGGCGTGATTGTTACAAGTGCGTTTAGTGATGTTTATCCGCGTCCGTACGAAAAGGTAAACATTGACGTGACCAGTAAGTTTATTTCGTCACGCATTGGCAAAACGGTAACCGATGAGGACGTTTGCAAGATTTTAACAAAACTTGGGTTTGAGTGTAGTGTGATGGGTGATTATTTACACGTTAACGTGCCATCATTCCGCGCCACAAAAGATGTTTCGATTAAAGAAGACTTGGTTGAAGAAGTTGCGCGTATGCTTAACTATGGCGAGTTTGAGGCCAAGCCGCTTGAATTTGAGATGCAGCCGGTTCACCAAAGCGCCGAGCACGAACTTGAATTTAAGGCGAAAAAGCTTTTGGCAAGCAAGTATGACGCAAGCGAGGTTCATAGCTATATCTGGAACTATGAACGCTTTAATGCTGAGCATAACATTGAGGCGGATTCGTGCTTACATTTGATGGACACGACCAATGCTGGGCAAAGCGGTATTCGCGAAAAAATGCTGCCAACGATGCTTAAATTCGTTGCTGAAAACAAAGAGGAGCAACTTGGCGAGGTAAGAATTTTTGAAATCGGCCGATGCGTGCCTAATATCAAAGAAGACGGGTTGGCTAATGAAGAAAAACACCTTTGCGTTGCGTTTGCAAGCAAAACTAAGTCACAAGAAGAGCTGTTTTTTGACTTAAAGAAGTTTATTGTTGACTTTTCGGTTAACTTTGTTGGTTTTACGCCTGAGTTTATCGCGGGTGAAACTGGCGCAAACTTCCATAAGAAAAACAGCTGCGTTGTTGCGTTTAGGGGAACTAGCCTTGGCGCTATGGGCGTTATTAACCCAAAAATCACCGCAACAATTGATAAAAAACTAAATATTGTTGGCGCTGAGTTTAATTTTGCGTTGATGGTAAATCAGCACGATTATCCAAAGAAAATTCAAGTTCCTACGCAATACCAGTCAACCAACCTTGACCTTAACTTCAAGGTTGATAAGGATACAAAGTATGCTGACGTTGTGCGCGTGCTTTCAAAAATTCGCAACAAGATTTTGGTTGGGTACCACCTTGTTGAAGTATTTGAAAGTGAGGCACTTGGCGATAAAAAGAGTATGCTTTTTGAGTTTGAAATCAATGGCAAAGACCATACGCTTACGGGCGCTGAAATTGACGCCTTCCAAAATGATACCATTGACCTTATGGAAAAAAATGGTTACAGCCTTAGATAAATAGATTTAAATTAAAATAAAACCCCGGCGGTGGTGCGCATAATTTGTTTGTGGTGCACTTTATTGCTGGGGTTGTTTTTTTGTTGAGAGAAGGGTTGTGTAAGTCGGGGTCGCTTGCGGGTTAGGCGCAAAGATAAGGCAGATGGCGGCGAAAAGCAGGCTAAATGACGCCATGGTTATATAATAAATTTTAAAGTAAGGAACAATAAAGGCGCTTATATATAAAAATAACCCGCACAACAAAAACGGTTTAAAATTTATGCGCCTAAAAAGGTTTGAAAGGGTCAGTTGATGTGTGCGTCTTTTGCGCAAATTTGCTTCTGTTTTTGGGATCGGGAAGGTGTTTTTTTCTTTTAAAAGCGCAAAAATTTCATAGTTGTTAAGGATGGTAATTTGCGGATAGTTTTCTGCATTTTTGGGGTTAAAATCGCATTTTTTGGCCGAATTACATAAAATAAACAGCGATTTTGCGTTTTTTGAGCGCGCAAGTTTGATAGCGCTTAACTGGGTTTGTTCGTCAATTTCGGTTTGGTTAAAGGCAATAATTATTAGCGTTTGTTTTTGTTTGTCAAACAAAAATTTGTTGGTTTTTTCAAAGGTGAAATTAGGGGTAAGAAGGGCTTTGAAAAATTTAACATTTTCTGTTTCAGGGCTGGTTAAAAAATAAAACATAACGGCGTCTTTGAATTTAAGTTCTTGGTTTTTAAGGTTAAGGCGGTTATCTCGCTTTTTGCGAAAATGAATTATCTCGGTGGCGACAATTGTAACCAGTGCCGCGCTTATTAAAATTGATAAAATGGGCGACTTAAAGATTTTAAGACCCCACGCATAAAACACTAACAAAAGGGCGGCGATTATAAGAATCAAATTGGTGATTTTGCTTAATTTGGTTTGGTAATTTGTGTCCATAATTAAATTATTAACAAAAGTGGGCGATTTAGTATAATTTGGTTGAAAATTATGTAAAAAAGTGTATAATAAGGCAAGGAGAAAACTATGTTTGGGAAAAAGAAAAGAGAGTTGATCACAGCCGGGGCGGGTGACCTTAACAGTATGGTTGAACTTACGCTTTTAGACCCGCGCGCGAATGAAAAAGACGTTTTTTCGCTTTGTAATATCGCCTATAAAAACAGGTTTGTTGGCGTTGTTGTTTTTCCTATGTACGTTAAAAAGGCTAAGGACTTTATATCAAAAAAACTTGACGATGCGATTAAGGTTATTGCCGCGATTGACTTTCCATTTGGCGGCTGCGAGGTGTCAATGGTTGTTGCGGCGGCCAAAAAAGCGTTTAGCGACGGGGCAGACGAAGTTGACGTGTGCGTTAATACGGGCAAAATTAAGGATGGTAATTTTAAAGACATAAAAACGTGTTTTTCACGTATTGTTCGGGCAAGCAAGGGCAAGATTGTTAAGGCAACGATAGAAGCAAGCTTCCTTAACCGCGAAGAATTAAGTTCCCTTATGCGCTTTTTAATTAAGGCGAAAGTTGATTTTGTTATGACCAACACGGGTTTTGGTGATGGCGGCGCGACGCCTGAAATTGTTGAAACTCTTAATGCGATGGGCAAGGGCAAGGTTAAGGTTAAAGCGTCGGGCGGGGTAACCAACCGAATTATTGCAAACGACTGCGTAAGAATGGGGGCCGAACGAATTGGTACTAGTCGCGTGATTTAGGCCTTGACAACCATTTGCGGGTTTGTAAGAAAAAACAATTAGTAAGATATAAACGCAAAATATTTGTTAAAATGTGAAAAAAGTAAGGAAAAATTGATGGAAAAATTTATAACCAAAAATAGCGAAGAAACCGCCAAATTAGCTAAAAAAATCGCAAAAAAGTGCAAAAAGGGAGATGTTTTATTGCTTTTTGGCGATTTGGGGGCGGGTAAAACCGTGTTTTCAAAAGGTTTTGTTAGTGCGTTCTCTGGCGCGCAGGTGACGTCGCCTACATTTACCATTGTGAATACTTATGAAGGCAAAATCCCAATCTTTCACTTCGATTTGTATCGCATAAATGACGCCGATGAACTTTATATGATTGGCATTGAAGAATATCTTTATGGCGATGGTATTACGCTTGTTGAGTGGCCAGAGCGGGCGATGGAGATTTTTCCTAAATCTGCCAAACGCGTAACTATTAAAAAACTAGACGACACACGCCGCGAGATTACGATTGAGTAGGATAGTACTGGCGAAATTACGATTAAGAATAATGGCTAAATTGAAAAAGTAAAGGAATGAATGGTATGGTTAATTTGTGTTTAGATTTGTCTGCGGGAAACCACATTGCGCTTATGGGCGATGGTTTTGTTGATGAAAGGCTGCCACAAAAGGGCGACGTTAAAAGTGATGACTGCTTAAAAATTGTGGATGAGTTTTTAAGTAGTCGCGGTCTTAAAATTGGCGACGTTGATGTTATCACGGTGTGTGTTGGGCCAGGGAGTTTCACGGGGCTTAGGGTTGGTGTGACGTTAGCGAAGGGGCTAAGCGCGGTTAACCCAATTAAAATTGCGGCGATTGACGGCTTTGCGCTTTTGAGGGGGACGGCGGCGCCCGTTTCAAAAACCGACCGTAACGTTTATATCATCAATGGGTTTGGCGATTTTTTTTTCGTTCAGGTTTGTGGTGAAAGCAAGTGTGTGGCGACGGCTGAGGTTATTAATTTGATTGAAGATGCCAAACAAAAAGGCGGACGCGTTGTTACAAGCGAGTTGGTTATGAGAAAACTTGGCCTTGAAGATGTGGTTATTGCGACGCCGCAACTATTGAAGGTGGCGCGTGAACTTGAAAAGGGCGGTAATTTTGTTAACCCTGACGCGCTTGAACCGCTGTATTTGCGTGCAAGCCAAGCCGAAATCGAAAGAGAGAAAAAATTGAAAGGTAACAAATAAAAAAGTAATGATGGGTAAACTAAGGATAACTAAGGCGGGGGTAGGTGATTTTGAACCTATCTTTGCGCTTGAACAGGCGGTTTTTGGCCTTGAAAGCAAAGACAGCTTAATGCGGGCGCTGCGCTCACCAAGTTTTGACTATTTTAAGGCCGAAATGACTGATGATGCGGCTGAGGTGGGCAATCTAGTCAGCGCGGTGGCTGTTAGTGACAAGGTGGCTGGAAGTGACAATACGGCGGCTGATAATGCTAAGGCGGTTGAGACGGGGCGTGGGCTAGTCGGCTTTATTGCTACCAACAATTTGTCGCCCGAGGGTGAGATTTTGTCAGTAGCGGTGGATGAAAAGGCGCGTAACAATGGGGTTGGCAAGGCGCTTTTATCACACGCTTTGGGGTATTTGAAAACTAAGGGCGTTGATAAGGTGTTTTTAGAAGTCTCGGTTGATAACGTGGCGGCGATTGCGCTTTATCGGGGCGCGGGATTTGAAGACTTGTATGTACGAAAAGACTATTATAATGACCACGGGCGCGGCGTTGATGCGCTGATTTTGGTTAAAAATATTTAGTAGCAATAAAATTGATGCGCTGATTTTGGTTAAAAATATTTAGAGCAATAAAATTGACGCTCTTATCTTGGTTAAAAATATTTAATGACGAAAATGTAGACGCGTTGGTTTTGATTTAAATATTAAATTTTAACAATTTGTTGGCGGGGTGCATAAGAAAAAGCAGAGGGCTTTTTATGGACAACTCCG
>USTX01000006.1 GCA_900557655.1 uncultured Eubacteriales bacterium | reverse complement strand
ACCAAAACCGCTTGGCCTTGGCCTAGACCCCGGACCCATATGCGGACGGTTGTTCATAATTCTGTCAATCGCTTCAAAATCAACAAAATCGTCGTCATCATCAAGCAGGTCGCCATAGTCTCTTCGCGAAAGCCCTGCCCCGCGCGGCGAAAGGGGCGCCGCCTTGTTCTCGTTCGCCCACGGGTCAAAATTAGGGTCTTTCATACTTCCGTGGTCGTGCGCGCTTGACCCAACACCAAAGCCGTAATAGGTCGGCTCTTCTTTAAACGATTCGCCATCACTTTGCGGCTTGTCGGTCGCCTCAAAATTGTCACGCCGAATCTGTGCAATACGCCTTTCAATATCTCGGTCTGAAAGTGGCAACGGCTGAGGTCTTCTTACGCCCGCGTCGCCACGAGCGCCCGAACCGTCAGCGCCAGATTCCATATCGCCCTCCGCACCATTTTCTTGTGCGATATATTTTTGATAAAGCTCTTCGCGGTCATCGGTTGCGGGGTTTTTTTCGTCCCTTTGTTTATCTCCGACACGAAGCGCGGTCATCGGTGGCGGTTTTTTCTTCGTCCGCCTTTTCAGTTGACTTAAAAACCGAAACAACCTGCGCCTCGCCTTTAACTTTCTCTTCTTTTTCTTTCTTCTTAATCTTCACCTTTTTAGGCTTTTCTTGTGTAACAAAAACGTATTCGTCGGTTTGTGGTGGTGGAGGTGGCGCCGACTCTTTCTTTTCTTCTTTCGGCTTAGACTTAAAGTCATTAGCCTTAACCACCGCCCAAACGGTGAACCAAACGAACATAACAACAAGGCCTATAAAAACATAAATCATCCAAAACCCGTCCTTACTTTACGCCTTTGGCTTGTTAGTTTTTGGCGTCTCGTCTTTTCCAATCGTTTTGCGCATCTGGGTGTCTGCCTGCAAGTTTTGAAGTTTATAATAGTCCATCGCGCTCATCTTGCCCTCTTGCAGCGCCTTTGCCATCGCTTTTGGAACCTCGGCCTCTGCACGAATAAGTTCAGCCTGCATTTCTTGCACTTTCGCTTTCATCTCTTGCTCTTGCGCATTGGCCATACTCTTTCGCTCCTCAGCCTTAGCCTCGCTTATCTTCTTTTGCGCGATAGCCTTATCTATATCAAGGCGCGCGCCAATGTTAACGCCAACATCAATGTCAGCAATGTCTATTGACAAGATTTCATACGCCGTGCCGCTGTCAAGCCCTTTTGAAAGCACGGTGGCCGAAATAAGGTCAGGGTTTTCAAGCACGATTTTGTGCGAGTTGGCTGACCCAACGGTGGTAACAATGCCCTCGCCTACACGCGCAATGATTGTGTCCTCGCCCGCGCCGCTTATCTGGCGATGAATATTAGACGTAACCGTAACCTTGGCCTTAACTTTAAGTTCAACACCGTCTTTTGCAACCGCGCTTATGGTTGGCGTTTCAATAACCTTAGGCACAACACTTGTCCTTATCGCCTCATAAACATCGCGCCCCGCAAGGTCAATCGCCTTGGCCGTTTCAAGCGAAATGTCAATATTGGCCGAGTGCGCACTGATAAGCGCCTTAACAACACGGTCAACATTACCGCCCGCCAAAAAATGCGTTTCAAGGTCGTCAATGTCAAGTTTAAGCCCCGCCTTTTTCGCGCTGATATAACTTAAAACTATATCTTGCACTTTAACCTTTCTTATCTTCATCCCGATAAGTTTGCCCATCGAAACATGCGAGCCCGAAACAAGCGCCCTAAACCACAGCCTTAACGGAACCATACACAGCATAATAATAAACGCTGCCAAAATAACAGCCCCCGCTACTGACAGCCCGATAATCGCCCCCGTGCTAAGTGCAGCAATTAAATTCAAATTCATAACTCCCTCCCAGCAAACAAAACTCAAATTAAATTAACGATTAACTTTCGTCAAATTCAACTTAACCCATCTGCCTTAAAGTTTTATTGATTACATTTTATCACACAAACATTCAAAAATCAATATCAATCTTAAAATTAAAACTTGATTTGCTTATCCATTCTTAATTAACAACTCAATTACCAATTGTTCTGTTATCATTCTATCATGACGAAACAACAGCCCCAGCAGCAGCCCCCTTAATTCATCAATATTTTTAAAATCATTTTTCGCAGTTATTTAATTTGATTTTAATATTTTTACAATATTTTTATTGTTATACATATATTTTTGCGGTAAATTATTCGCGCAATATAATTACATTTTGTATAATAGCCAACTAAAAAACATACCTAACCAATTGCATACCATTTATCCCTCAAAAACCCAAAATTTAAAGCAAGTAGAGATATTAAAAACAACAAAAAACACGCTAAATTTAGCGTTTTTAGCGTGTTTTTACATATTTTTTATTCAATTTTGCGTTTTTTGTTATTTGCTATCCTCACTACTTTTGGCTTTCAAAACATCAAAAGACCGTGCCGAATAAAACAAGTATTGTTGTGCGTAGCCTGAAAGCTTACCAAATCGATTTACAAAATATAAGGCTATCTGTTCGCGATTTTTCTTGCCTTCAAAAAACAGGGTGTTATAAACTTGTTCAACCCACGTGTCAACGGGAAACACATCCATTCGTCCAAACCCAAAAAGCAAAATGCAGTCTGCAACTTTTGGGCCAACGCCAGACAAAGAGATAAGCCACTTTCTTAATTCCTTAGTTGGAAGCGTAGCCTTTTCATTTAAATCAACGCCTTTAAGTTCGCGCGTTATTTTATAAAGAAATTTGTCGCGATATCCAGCGCCCAGCGACGCAAAAAATTCAAAAGGTTTTTCGGCCAAACACTGAGCGGTTGGAAAAGCGTGATAAACCTCGCCGTCAAACTTAATTTCTTCCCCCGCCTCACAAAGCCTTTCAATAATCTTTTGAATACGCTTTATGTTATTGTTTTGCGATATAACAAACGAAATAATAATCTCAAATGGGTCGCCTCTTAATATTCTTATCCCTTCCCCAAAGGGGATGCATTTTGCAAGTATAGGGTCAGCTTTAAGGCTATTTTTAATCGCCGCGTAGTCCGTTTCAAAATCAAAGAAGTTCGCAAAATAGCAGACATTTGTTGAAAAAATCACATAATTTTTATCGTTTTCACGTATTTTTGCAATATTTTTACCGCTAAACACCGTCCACTCTTCGCCATTTTTAATAAACCTAAATATTTGCCCGCACTCTAAAATATGCTGCGGGTTAAATTCTTTGCATTTAGGAATTATTATATTATCACCCTTTTTGTAATAGTCCATATTATCCCCTTGCGTTAACTTTCAAATTATTGTATCATATTTAAGAGGAAAAGTAAATGTTATTTGTGTTTTCAAAATTTAGAGGAAGCCATTGGCAAAACTACACGCCAGATAAGCGCCTTCAAATTCTTCAAGCGCTTGAAAATAAGATGGCCAAAAAGCAACACCGCAAGCCGACCATAGTTTGCGTCAATCCCGACCTACCCGAGGGTTGCCTTGGTCTTTTTGAGGCCACAAGCATAAACAATCAACACATTTTTATCAACGACCAACTTCTTTATCATCACAAGTTGCGCTTTCACGCGATGGAAACAATTATCCACGAAGGGCGCCACGCGTATCAATATAATATCGTGCGCCGCAAGCACATCCCGTTTTTAAACTTCCCCCCGCCGCTGGAAGAAAAACTGGCAAGCATATTTCACCGCAACCGATAATCCAACCATCTATAATATGCAGGCCATTGAGCGCGACGCCCAAAAATACACCATCGTTATGCTAAAAAATCTTGCCTATAAATATAAAAATGAAACCGCTTTTAAATCAACTCTTAAAAATTGTATCCAGCGTTTTGAGCAAGGCGAACTAGACGCCCGCAAAGAATACGGCCTATTTTTTCAACACAAGATTGACAAGGTTATCGACCGCAAAACCCGCCGCTAAAATATAGGTCACCAGTCAATTTCATACGCGTCAACTATTAGCACTACAGTTATAAAAATACCAAACAAATCACAAAAAAGGAGCGCTGCCGCCCCTTTTATTTTTTTGTAATAAGCACATTATTTTAAGCGATATTTAAATTAATTCATATTAGCCATCTGCTTTGCATCAAATTCACTTTTAGGCACCGCGCGTTACCTTTCGCGCTCTTCTTCGCCCGCAACCTTAAGGCTGGCTTTTAAGCGTTCAAGCGCATCGTCGCTAAGGTTATCAACTCGCCCCGACGCAGCCTCTGCGCTAAGTTCGGCCTGTTTTTCATTTTCAGCCTCAGCCGCCACCTCGTTCTCGTCTTCAAACGAAAAGTCTATCGGCTTAAACTCTTTATTATTATCAACCTCAGCAGCTTTGCTATCCTCGACTTTTTCGCCATTGCCGTTATCAGCGCCAAGTTTGTTCACGTTTTCATCAACATTTCCAACGCCATTTCCAGCTCCATTTTCGGCCTGATTTTCAGGCGGCGTAAATGTTGGCATTTCGTCGTCCATAACAGGCGGCGTAAACGTTGGAATGTCTTGGCCAGCCTCGGCACCACTTACATCGCGCGTATTTACAGACGTATTGTCATCGCGCACAATCTCGCCAAACTCGTTAAATCTAACTGAGCTTTCTGTCTTATTGCCCGCACCTAAGTCGGCTTGACCCATCGCATCACCGTAAGTATTATCAGCAACATCAACTGCGGCCGCACCTTCTTTTTCAGCCTGCATTTGATTTTGCATTGCGCGAATCTGCGCCATAAAATCGTCATCTTGCGCGCCATTAACAACGCCACCCGCGTTCAAATCATCTTGACTTGCCTTTGCCTTATCATTGTCAAACACAGATGTAAGCGCACTTTCACGTTTCGTATCCGCACTGGCCGCCATATCGCTTTCAACCCGCATACTATTTTGCTGTACCGCACCGTGCTCATCAGCAACCTCATTTTCGATTTGTTGCGCTACGTCACGTTCGTCATCAACCTCGGTTTCGGCTTGTTGCGCAGCGCCAAGTTCATCGCCTTGCGCTTTTTCATTATGCTGCGCCACGCCCTTTTCATCAACAATACCACTTTCGGCGCTATGACTTGAATCCATCTCTTCGGCGTTTACGCTTTCATCAATGCGGACAGAGCCAAACTCGTCACCAATTTCACTTACGTCAATTTTGCCCCTTAAAAGCATATCGCTTAAAACGTACTCATTTTTTTCGCCCGCAATGCCAGCCATCGAGTTTCGCACGTATCGGTCAATAATGCTGTTTACAACATCATTGGCCTCTTTAAGTTTGATTTTTGCGTCAACAATCTCTGCTTCAGTTGCCATAACATCCCCTCACAAACCTAATGTTCATTTAATTATAAGATTTATCGCGCCCGCTTGTCAAACAAAAATTCACAACAAAAAACCGACCCGCGGACTTAGTTCCACAAGTCGGCCTTAAAACTATTCAGCATAAACTGAAACTTGTTGTTTATCTCTGTTGTATCTTTCAAACTTAACAACGCCGTCAGCCGTTGCAAACAAGGTGTCATCTTTACCGATACCTACATTGTTACCGGGATGAAACTTTGTTCCGCGTTGACGAACGATAATGTTACCGGCCAAAACTTTTTCGCCAGCAAACTTTTTAACGCCAAGTCTTTGAGCATTACTATCACGGCCGTTTCTCGACGAGCCGACACCCTTTTTATGAGCAAACAGTTGGATATTAATAAACATACTAATCTACCTCCAATTCAATAAAATCTGAAAAACCTTCATTAAGGTCGCTAATTCCGCAAAGCATCGTGTCTAAAATCGCGTCTGCCTTAATCTGCGCCTCGCCGTGAGACGGGTTCACGCTAAACTTAATATAGCCGCGCTCGTCATCACGCACTAAATCAACGTCCACCTTCGCCACGGCCAAAAGCCCCAACACAGCAGTTTGCACCACACTTGACAGAGACGCGCAAACAATGTCTTCGCCATAAACTCCATAGCCCGTGTGACCGTCACACTCGACCTTGATGATATGATTGTCTTTTTTTGTTATTTTTACTTTCGTCATACTAACCGATTGAAACTACCATAAGTTTCGTATAAGGTTGACGGTGACCCTGTCTCTTGCGCTCGTTCTTTTTAGCCTTGTATTTGAAAACAACAATCTTGTCTTCCTTGCCATGCTCAAGAACTTCACAAACTACTTTCGAATTTTTAACAGTTGGATTACCAATAGAAACTTTTCCATCGGCAGAAATAAGGTTAGCTTCAAACTCAACCTTGTCACCAACGTTAGCGTTCAACTTCTCGGTGAAAAAATATTTGCCAGCCTCAACTTTATGCTGCTTACCACCGATCTCAACAATAGCGTACATTATATTTCCTCCTTCACATCCAGTCTCACTGCACTAGGCGGACTTATTTAAAGCTTTAATTAGCAATTGCTCTAAATTCAGTTCTCTTAGTTGCCCTTCGCAAGTGGCACGACCGTATGATACCATAACGCAGCCGTTTTGTCAACACTTTCACACATTTTACTTATATTAATTATTTAATAATCGCCCTGCACCTTTTCTCTCAGTCCAACAAAAAACGCCTTACATTTTATAAGGCGCTATTGTTTTTTACTATTTATTTAAATCATTAGAGTCACTAAGATAGGTTTTATCAAGAATATAATCATCAACCTCTCTAAGCTGTTCTTCAAGGTCAAACACCAATCCAGTTTTAATATCAAGCATACAATTGGTTACATTTGCCATCATTTTTGACGCCGTTTGCAGTTCTTCATAGATTTGCGCCGTGCCCTTATTTTCTACATTTTTGGCATTGATTTCAAGTTTTTTGTTGAAATTTTCGGTTTTTACTTCCATTTTTGCGTTTTTTAATTTATCTTTTGCGAAGTTGTAATCTTGCGCCGCATTATAATAAACATATTTTAGATGCGCAATAGCCGCCCTTTCATAATCAGCCTTAACTGTATCATCAACGTTGTCAACCATAAACTGAATATAGCCAGTGTTATACGTTAAATCACTCTTACCCTCTTGCGTAATTTTGCAAAGATAGAAATCGCCAAACACATACTCTGTATCTCCGTCGCGAACAAAAAAGTCACGGTCATTGATTTTATAAAGTTTAAGCCAATTAACTTTTTCGCCATTAAACAAAACCTTATCGATAAATTTAATCGCTTCTTTTGTTGTAACAAACGTATTTTCTTGAAACATAATTTTACTCCTTTTGTGCGCCTTCTTCTTGCGCGCTGTTATTATTTTGTATCGCATTTTGATTTGATGAATAATTAAGCATATGCTTAAAGGCGTTTCGATAATTTTTAATCTCACAGCCCAAGCATTTCAGCGTTTTTTCAAGCTGGTCTTTATTGTGTTCAAGTGAATCGGTTTTGCCTGCCCCACGCATAGACTCTATCCTTGATTTAAGTTGAGAAATCTCATTGCCAAACGCTTCAACCATCCTTAATCTTTCGCTTATTTCGCCTTCCATCACCGCAATAAGTTCCGCCATCTGCGGGATGCCAACCTCGCCTTCTGCTGGGTTACGCCAAAGATATTCAAGGTACGCACAGTGCAACTTGGTATCAAACCCAAAAACCGTATCGTTTGACGGCGTCGCGCACATAAAATCGTCTATTACATAGCTTACATTATGCTTATCTTTATAAACAAAAACGTTTTCAATCGGGTCATATTTAAGCCGTTGTTGTGCCGCCAATGTCATCGGTTTTTTATCAATTTCTGTTTCAATAAATTTTTGAACATCTTCAAAATGAATATAATTACATCTTCCGTGCCTTCTTAAAAACATACCCCTTTCTCCTGTCTGCATTTTAACATATATGCGCCAGCCTGTCAATATTAATTAAAAATTTAACACGCAAACAAATTTGATACGATTAATAATACTTAAAATCAAATCATAATTTTTTCATATTTATTATTACATTTATTTACAATTAATTTGTATCCTTTTTTATAATTAATTTATATTTGGCTTTTTTATCTGTGTGCAATATTTTTTATAAAAGTCACATTATTTTTTTTCAATATTTTTTATTAATGATAAACTATAATTTAAATTATTTTTATCAAAAATTGCTTCGCCAATTGAAATATTTATTGGGTAATTTTTAATTATTTTTTCAAATTCAAATTCGTCAATTTGTTTAATAATTTTAAGACCTCTGCAAATATTTAAAATATTTAGGTGATTAAAACTAAGTACGCGATAAACTTTACCGATAGGCATATTTTCATCAACACATGTTATAATCGCGCGCAGCCCGTGCTGCATTTTTCTGCGTTTAATATCGGTTGCAATTATTCTTTTATATGCCGCGTTTTTATCCTCGCTAAATGCGCCAACAAAAAGCGTAAAACTCATAATACCAATTGAAAGATTTGGCGAAATAGCAAGCGAAATTAAAAACGTTACAAATAAAAATATTGCAAAAATAATGGTAACTAATTTAACAAACTTAACACTTGTTTTTCGCGAATGATTTATGCTTAAAACCGCTAAAATTACCCGCCCTCCATCAAGAGGAAAAATCGGTAGCAAATTAAACATTCCGCAACCTAAATTAGCAACAACAAGGTCCGCCGTAAACCCATACGTGGTCGGCGCAACCCAAAAAAGCGCAACAAAAATAAGCGCACAAATCAAGTTAAAAAGCGGCCCGCTAAGCGCAATCATAACCTCGTCACGCGGGTTAAATTCATCGCTTTCAGCCTCCAACACCGCCCCATATGGCATAAGTTTTATTCGCGAACAAGCATATCCCAGCCTTTTAGCAACTATCATATGAACAAGTTCGTGACAAATAATGCAAACCGAAAAAGTAAGAAATATTTTGCCAATACCCAAAACGAAACAAACAGCCCCATATAATAAAAACAGCGGATGGATAACAAACTTTATTTTCTGCAATTTTGCTTTCATTTTTTGAAATTTTGGCACTTTTTTCATAATTTGCACCCGATTTTGCGTTTTTTACTTAAAACAAACTAAGCCTTCCATCTTTAACTTTATATTTTGTGTACGGTTTGTTTTGGTAAGTGGCAGACGCTTCTATAACGCTTGCATTGCAAATTCCTACAACGTCACCCTTTTTAACCTTATTACCAACCGCCACGCCAACGTTGTCAAGCCCCATATATTTAACCTTTATTCCAAAGCCGCAATCAAAGGTAATATCGCGCCCCCTTTCGCCATCCTCAACCGCAACGACCTTAGACCCATAGCAGGCATAAACAACAATATCTCCACCACCCGAAACTCTTAAATTTCCGTTTTCAAGTTTTTCAATTGTGCCATTTTTAAATGGTAAACTGAAACTAAAATCTAACATATTTGTTACCCCAATAATATCGTCTTCGTCGGTTGAAACGAATTTAATCTTGCCAATATTTTCATTGCCCGCCGCCCAGCTTTCAACAATACGACTTACATAACTGGCGGCGCTAAACCCACCAACCGAAAGCCCGCACAGATTAAAAAAAACAAGCCCAAAAATTACCCACGAAAATATGGTTTGTTTTTTGCGCTTTATATAGATTGTGTCGCTGTTAAGCTCTCTTTTTTTCATACTAAAAAGTATGCTAATTAAAATTTAATTATACCAAAAGGCTAACGGTCAAATCATTAAATATATTTTTAATCAATGTAATTTTAATTAATATATTTTTATTAATACTATTTAATAAATAATATTTTTACCATTTTTTATAGTTAGTTTTTGTATTTAATATTTTTAATTTTGTTTTAAATTTTATTAATTGAATTTGCCTATTTTTTAAATTAATTTATTTAATTTTCAGTTTGTTTGAAATCAATAATTTCGCAACAAAAATTAAGGATACTTGTTCCGCTTCTTGTTGTTAAATCAATCTTAACCTCCTTTTTTATAACCGCAAAATCATTAATAGTTTTTAAAAGTTCGCTTTTAAATGACGGGCTTAACTGTGCGCCAGACTTTGCCCTGTCAATAACCAACACTGATGACAGCCTTGTGCCGATATCAATACTTATCATCGCCACCTCCCTTACGCATTCCTTTTAAGCACGCTTTTTATCGCTCCAAAAACGCCGCGATATTTGGAAACATAATCAATTCTGAAATTGCGGTTTTTTAAAATTGCGCTCGCCAGTTTTTCAAAATACGAAAACGCAACGCCACACTCGCTTATGGCGCACGTGTTGCTATAAACCAAAATATCATCGCTTTCAGGGATAACACCGCGCACCTTTATCCCCGTTTGTTCCTCAATCTGGTTCTCGTTTATCATCTTGCCCGCCGCAACAAGGTCGCCCCGAATGCGATTAACCACACAGCCAATAAGCTCTGCCTTTTCGCCCGCTATCAGCCCGCGCAATTTAACCGCGTCCCTAAGGCTTGAAATAGACGGGTTTGTTACAATTAACACCTCGCTGCACGCACTAAGCCCCGCCTTAAAACTTTCGCCCGCACCCGCCGCACAGTCAATAATACAAAAATCAAACACGCCCGAAAGTTTTTCTAAAATCTCGCCGATGCCCTCAATCTGCGCCGCCGTCATCCTTCCTGTCGCAAGGAAATAGAGGTTGTTTTGCGTTTTGTCAGCAACCAGCGCCTGTTTAAGCTTACACCGTCCCGCCATCACCGCGTTCGCGTCATAGATAACCCTGTCTTCAATATTAAGCATAAGGTCAAGGTTGTTAAGGCCAAAATCAAAATCAATCAAACACACGCTTTGCCCCATTCGTGCAAGCGCCGCCCCAAGCCCCGCACACACCGTGGTTTTGCCAACGCCTCCCTTGCCACTTGTTACCAAAATCGTCCGCGCCATATCCACCTCATCTTGTTTTATCGCACATTGTTTTACAATCTGCCGTAATTCTATTTTAACAAACAAACAAGCATTCGCGCGCAAACAAAAAAGACATAATCAAAATAATTATGCCTTAATATCAAACACTTTGTCGAATTTCTTACCAGATTGTGCCAGTCCGCGTTTACGGTACGCCACACGTTTTGAATACACTCGTACTCACAATCTGCCACGCGCCGTGAATTGCATCCGCCGTAATCTGCACACGTTTAAATGTTTACCAAAATACGCTTCAAAAGCGCGCTGTTTTCCAAAAGTTCGGCCGCGCCCATAACGTCAAGGTCGTCCGCTTGGTCAACAAAGTTCACCTTGATGCCAAGTTTGGTTTTAAAATATTTTTCAAGCCCAATTATCTTGCTGTCTCCCCCAACAAAATAGATGCCATTGCGCGTCACGTCGCTTACGACGTCAGGCGGGCAAATCGCTAAAACACTTGATATGCTTTCAACTACTTTCGCGTAATAATGCTCAACGGCCGGATAAATATCCATCGCCGTAACCACAATCTCGCGCGATTCTTTCGTTTGTGCGTCAATGCCCGTAACGGTTATCTCGCCCGCGTCGTTAAAGTACAGCGACCCAATCTCTTTTTTGACTTTCTCGGCCGTGTTGTCACCAATAATGACGTTAAACTTAGCAAGAATCTGTTGCTCAATCGCCTTATCAATATTGACGCCACCCATACCAATATTGACGCCGCTTACAAGCGTGCTTTGCGCAATCACCGCAATGTCAGTGCACCCGCCACCAATGCTTACAACCATATTCGCCGTAAGTGAAGACACGTCAACGCCAAGCCCAACCGCCGAACACATAATAGACGGAACCAACACAACATCACCCACGCCCGCATGGTAACACACCTTTTCAAATGCCAATTTCTCAGCAAGAGTTATCCCAAGCGGCACGCATACAAGCGCACGCAAGTTCGGCTTAATAAGGCGTTTAGGCGTCACTTTACCAAGAAATTGCCTTAGCATATCGCTCGCCAGCCCCGTGTCGGTTATAACGCCCTCATAAATCGGCGCAACAACACTGGTGACACCGTCCGTCGCCGTCCGCCCTTGAAGCCTCTTTGCCTCAAACCCAACGGCACACACCTCTTTGCCCTTAACCGACCCCGTTATCGCAACAAGGCTTGGCTCTTTAAGCAAAAAACCCTCTTTCTCTCTATAAATAGTTGTGGTTGACGACCCCATCTTGATCGCCAGCATAACAGTACCCATAATCTAATCTCCCACAATTATTATACACCACCGCCCGCCCCCAACGCAAACGATTTTGCTTACAAAATTTCCCCCCGCCCGC
>USTX01000005.1 GCA_900557655.1 uncultured Eubacteriales bacterium | reverse complement strand
CTCTTCATATCGAGGCCGCAGATTGCCATGATGAAGTCGCCGTCGATGACTTCGCCGTTTTCGTCAAGCGCAAGTTGGGTTACGTACCCCTCGGCGGTGTTGAGATACCTTACGCCCTTGGCTTTGGTTGAATACATCGTGCCGACTTGGCTTGACAGGCCTTTGCCCAAATCTTCAAGCCCGGCGCCGATTTCAAGCCCACCTAGTGAAAATGCAGATTGACTGCGGCCGTAGGCGATTTGTAAAAACAACTCGCGCATAGCAACGTTAATAGCGTCACAAACAAGATCGGTGTTAAGAGCCTCTAAAATAGTTTTGCCCGTTAAGATTTCGGCGGCCATCGCGGCACTGTGTGTCATGCCACTGCACCCAACCGTTTCAATAAGTGCCTCTTCAATGACGCCGTTTTTGATGTTTAAGGTAAGTTTGCACGCGCCTTGCTGAGGGGCACACGTCCCAACTCCGTGAGTAAGGCCTGAAATATCAGTTATCTGTTTGGCATGAACCCATTTGCCTTCTTCGGGGATAGGGGCATTTTCGTGTCTTGCACCCTTAGCAATAGGGCACATGGATCTAATGTAATTAGAGTATTCCATTTGGTTCTCCTTTAAGTTAGTTTATATTTAATATTATAACACTTACGTGCGCGTTTAACCAAATATTTTGAGTGGCCTTTTAAAATAAACGGACTTTGCGGGCAATTTTGTTTTGAAAATCGGGCAAACTATGATAAACTTAATCTAGTGGGAGAAGAATATGGCACAGGTTAGTGAGTATTTAACGGCAGAGGGTAGTTTTGCGCTTGAAATGGATGAGAAGCGTTCTCGTTTTATCGCAGTGGTGACGCACGTTGAGTCTATGGCTGACGTAAACGATTTCCTTGATAAACTTAAGAAATCTAATAAAGACGCCAAGCATGTGTGTTATGGCTATTGTCTGGGGGCAGCCTCTATGACGGCCAAAAACAACGATGATGGAGAGCCAGCGGGGTCGGCGGGAGCGCCAATTAGTGACGCACTTGCTAAGATAAAACTTACTGACACGTTGGTGGCAGTTGTGAGATACTATGGCGGCATTCAACTTGGCAAATCAAAGCTTTCAAGAATGTATTTTAATGTTGCATTTGAGGCGCTTAAACAGTGCAAAAAGGCGCGTATGGTTGACTGTGCTATTTATGCGATGACTTTAAAATACCCCGATTTTGTACCTGTTGGCACATATTTAAGAGACAATAAGCTTCCTATTATTTCGGCCGAATATGGCGATGTTGTAAGTTTGCGAGTGGCGCTTCCTAGTTATGACACGGATAGGCACATAAGCGAAATCAAAACACGGATGAGTGAAGAATTTATGTTTTCAAAAATTGACAGTGAATTCTTTAAGATGGACTAAATGGGCAAGATAACTTCAATCACAACTCAAAAAAACAAGTCACGAGTTAATCTTTTTATAGATGGCTCGTTTTTTTGCGGGTTGTTGGCCGAAACGCTGATGGCTAATCACTTAAAAGTTGGCCAAGAGGTTGACGAACTTGAACTGGCTGACATTATAACTGAAAGCGAAATCAAAAAGGCGCAAAACTATGCGTTTGGGCTGGTTGCTAAAAAGCCATACACTAAGTTTGAGTTAATTTCCAAGCTTAAGGCGCGCGGGTATGACGGGCAAATTATTGACGCGGTTTTGAAAAAGCTTGATGAATATGGGTTTGTTGACGATTTGGCCTACGCTAAGGCTTATGTTATGTCTGGGGGCAACAACTCTAAGCGAGCGCTTGAACAAAAATTGATGCGAAAAGGGGTAAAAAAGGCGGAAATTGAAATTGCGGTAAATGACCTTAAAAGTGGGGATGAAATGTGTAAAATTGAGGCAATTTCCGCAAAATATATGAAAAATAAGGCTAAAACACGTGAAAATTTTGAGAGGCTTTATCGCTATCTTGCGGGCAAAGGTTTTGACTTTGACGCAATAAGTGCTGTGGTTAATAAATTAAAAGAGGGAATTGATGATGAAAGTTGGGATTGATTTAGTGCGCGTTGAGCGGTTTGAAAAAATGGCAGATTGCCTTGAAAAACAAACTAAGATTTTTAACGCAGAAGAGGTTGAATACATTAAGTCAAGAAAAGGGGCGAATGTAAAAAGTTTTAAAAAGTTTGCGCCTGTTTGTTACACAACGGCGGGACTTTATGCATGTAAAGAGGCGGTTTTAAAGGCGCTGGGCGTTGGAATAAATAAGGGGACAAGCCTGACCGACGTCGTGGTTTCGCATGATAAGATGGGCGCGTGCGTAATATTATTAAAAGGAAAGGCAGAGGGGCTTTTTAATGCTGGCGGGTTTAATGAGATTTGCGCCAACATCAGCCATGATGGTGACTATGCGACCGCGATTTGCGTTATAAACTAACAAAATGTTAGCGTTTTTTGCGCTGGGGTTGATAAGAAGAATTACGCTGATAACCATATGTGCGGGGGCGATGTGGCCAAAATTTCAATAAAAAACGCAAAACAGAGGGGCTCGTGGTAACAAAAATGGGCAAAAATGTCAAAATCGGGTTAAAAGTGTTAAAAATGTGATGCAAGGGTATTGACAATTTTGGGGTTGTGTGGTATATTTATTGCCGATAAAGAGGATTTGAATGTGTAGGTTTAAGGAGGAAAATTATGGATAAAAGATATAATAATTCTTATTTAAAAAACCTTTATTTAGACGAGCTTAGCAAAACTATTGGTGCGTATGAAAATTTGACCGACCAACTTAACGATATCATTGGCTCGGGCAAGGATTCGATGACAAATGTTGTCAATCGAATTAACGTATCAATTGCAACCCAATTAGACGAAAGTCTTATTGAAGAGATTAAGGCTAACCGCGCTGAAACGCCGTTTGAAGTTGATTTAAAAAACCCTAAGCCTATCGTTAAGGCGTTTGCTAAGATGAATAGGGCTAATCAGTCTTGGTTGCTTGACCAAGAGGGTGACAACTATAAGTTTATGGCGCTTAAAAATCTTAGCGAGCAAACAAGGTATCTTCGTTCGTTTTTGATTGAAGCGGGTAAGGCGCTTAGTTATGATGACACCAGACCTATCGCAGATTTGGTTACGTTTTTGTCAAGCACGGATGAAGTGCTTTCAAAACTTAGCGAGCAAGTTGATAAAAACAACAACACAATGAACCTTGATGTTGATTTCTGGAAAAACTATTCAAACTTTTTAAGCGGTGAAATTAATGCGCTTAAAAACAGCATTGTTCGCGGCGAGATGGCACGTGAGGTTGCTGAACGTGTTGAAACAGACGAGGCGGCACCAATTTTTGTGAACACCAACTCTGCTAAAACAGAGCCTTTTGTTGCGTCAAACACTGTAAAAGTGAATAACACAAAGGCGGGTTCTGCGTCTAACAATGCTAATGATGCGCAAGTTTCAGGCGCTACTGTTGAAAATGCGGCAGTTAATGCAGATGTAAGCACTGGCGATGCAAGCAAAAAGGCTAAAAAGGGCAAAGTTAAAAAGCAATTAAAGGCAATTGTTGCGGGCGTGCTTTGTGCTGGCTATGTTGTGGGCGCTGCGTTCTTAGGTAAAGCGTGGGGCAAGGCAACGGCTAAGGCAGAGATTGACAAAAAGGATGCGCAAATTGGCCAACTTGAAGACAATCTTGACAAGGTTTATGACGAGAATGGCAAAGTGCGTGAAGAGTTTGTTATGAACACTGAAACGTACAAAAAGCTTTTAGAGAAGTTTGACTTTAATAAGTTTCAACTTGACCTTATTTCAAATGACCTTATTGATGCGAAAGAAGAGTTTAAAAACCTTTATAACAAAGTGTTTGACAAAAATGATCAAATTCGTGAAGACTTTATCACGTCGTCACCACTTTATAAACAGCTTATCGAGGATACGGCGCGCCAAGTTAAAGAGCTTCAAGCTGAGAACGCAAAACAGAAGGCGGAGTATGATGACCTTTATAAAAAGTATGAAGCTGCCCTTAACAAGGGTGATAATAGTGAGCTGATTGCCGAGCTTGAAAGTCAGCTTAAATCCAAAAATGAAACAATTGGTTTGATGCAGATTAAGATTAGTGGGCTTGAAAGTAATCTTAAAGACAAAACGAATGAATTGATGAACTTGCAGCGTAAGTGTGAGGCGCTTCAAAAACAAATTGACGACCATCAATGCGAAAACCAAACAGAGTTAGTTAAAAAGCTTCGTGAAGAGCTTAAAGCAAGTCAAGAGCAAACCGATGCTGCGAATGCACGTGCTGACAAGGCCGAGGCGGACAGGCAAGCGGCTGCTGTTGAGGCGGCTAATGCTAAGGCAGAGGCAGAGGCTGCTAAGAAAGACAAGACGGAGGCCGAGCGTAGGGCGCAAGAGGCTGCTCAAAAGCTTGCCGAGGCAGAGCGCAGAGCACAAACTGCCGAAGCAGAAGCGGCGCGTGCTAAGGCTAATGAAGAAAAGGCACTAACAGACCTTGCTAACGCTAAACAGACTATAAGCGAGATGGCTGAAATTATCAAAAACTTACAAGACAAACAATCGGGCAGCAATGTTAGCGATGTTAAGCCTTCTAACCCTGGTGGAGCATCACACGTTACTGATAAAGACAACAAAGATGAAAAAGATAATGATGAGGGTCATATCAGCGGAAAAGATAACCGCCCAGAGTTTAGCAACGAAAGCGGCAGATAATTTATAGCGTAGGCAATGTGATATTTTTAACTTTTAGCTACGCAAAAAGCACATAAAATAAAGCACATCAATTGGTGTGCTTTTTTGTTTTAAACTTGCGGAGAGAACAAGTCATCAAGCGGTTTATGGTGGCGATACAAGGATGGTTGATTTTGTTAGATTCTGTAAGGGATTTTTTGTTAATAGCAGGTTTAAAATTGACAAAATTTTGATTAAAATATATAATGGGTATATGGTAATGGATTTTTTAGGTGGCGGCGTGATAAGCGTTGCGCTTGGCGGGCAAGAGCTTGCCGGAAGGGTGGCGTTTAACATTGGTGCGACGCCGATTTATTGGTATGGCATTATTATGGCCGTGGCTATTGCGGTTGCGTTTGGGTTGGCGTTTTTGCTTACAAAACCGAAAAACCTGCCAAAAGACGTGCCAGTTGATGTGTTTTTGGCGATTGTTCCGCTTGGGATTCTTTCGGCGAGGCTGTTTAGCGTGTTGTTTGAAAGTGGCACCACTATTCTTGACTTTTTTAAGTTTCGCAATGGCGGTATGAGCATTATTGGCGCGCTGATTGGCGGCGTTTTGGGCATTTTAATTTTGTGCAAGGTGAAAAAATACAAGTTTTTGCAGATATCTGACCTGATCGTTCCGTGCCTTATTTTGGCGCAGGCGATAGGGCGTTGGGGCAACTTTGCTAACGGCGAGGTGTATGGCTGGCTGGTCACTAACCCTGCGCTGCAATGGTTTCCGTTTGCGGTTAACGTTGACGGGGCGTGGCATTTGGCGCTGTTTTTCTATGAGTTTGTGTTAAACCTTGGCGGATTTGTTGCGCTTATATTTATCTATTTCAAGACCAAAAAGGCGGGGCTTGCTACGGCGGTTTATCTTATGATTTATGGTGCGGTTAGGCTTGTGCTTGAAAGTTTTAGAAGCCCTGAATACATACTGCGGCTGGGCGTTTTGCCTATTTCACAGGTTTTTGCGGGGCTTATGCTTGCGGCGGGGGTTGCGCTTTTAATTTACGTTTTAAAGAGGAAAGAAGATAATGAAAAACAAAAAAACTGAGTTTACTCAGCAAGAAGTTGATAAAATTGTTAAAGAAATGCTGGCCGAAAGCGAGATGTCGGCCATACGTCAGCGCGAGAAAATAAGCGAGCTTAAAGCCGAGGTTTTAAGGCTGCAACGGGCTGCTAGCGAAAACGAAAAGCGCGAAATAGAGATTGCTGACGCGATAGACAGGTATAAAAAGCGCAATACATATCTTGAAAATATTATCAATATGCGGTTTGACCTTGAAATTTCGCGGCTTAAAGCGATTCAAGAAATTTTGGAAGAAGATTTTCGCGACTATGACAAACTGGTTAAAGAGAAACTTGAAGCCGTTATTGCGTCAATCAAGGCGTTTAGTAATGACATAACTGAGGTTGAGGAAATCGCTAAAATTGAGCCAACTAAGCCGATGGAGTTAAGCGAAGACCTTGACAAGCGATATATGCAAATTCTTTCGCTTTATAACTATACGATGGCCAATAGTGGCACTAAAAAGCGCGGCCGACCTAAAAAGGGCGAAAACGACATTGAAACATATTTAAGCGACGTTAAGAAAGAGAATGACAGCAAAGAGCATATTGAGCCGTTTGACTTTGAAGAGGCCTTGCATCCAACTCAGTCCCTTGAAGAAATTATGAATGATTTGTTAAATTAATAATTTGTAAAAAAAGGCTTTTTAAAAAATATAATCTTATTAAAAACAAAGAAATAAAACACCTCCTTATGGTATGAAAATTCATATTAAAGGAGGTGTTTTTTTATAAAAGGAGGTATAGAAAATTGCAAAGTTTGATGGTTTGGCGCAAAAGTGTAGCAGGTTTTGCGCAAAATGTCTATAAATTGTGTTTTAATCAACTAAAAAGCCCTCAAAAAATGCAATATAAGCGGTAAATCAATGAAAAAATAAATAAATAATTACGATTTTTATGCAGAATGTTAAATTTTAATTTATGCGTTTTTGGATTGCTCTGGCGAGTCGCAGACGATAACTTCGGTGGTTAACATGGTGGCGCACACACTGGATGCGTTGTCAAGCGCCGAGATGGTAACCTTGGCAGGGTCAATGATACCTTTTTCAAACATATCACAAAAGCACAGGTCTTTGGCGTTATACCCGAGTGTTGGGTTGTTTTGCTCTAAGATTTTTTGCGTAATCACGCCGCTTTCAAGCCCCGCGTTTTCAAGAATTTGTTTAATCGGTGCAAAAAGCGCTTTATACACGATAAGTGCGCCCGTTTTTTCGTCGCCGCTTAGGGTACTGATAAACTCAAATAGGTGTGGGGCAGTTTGTAAAAGCGCGATACCACCGCCCACTACGATGCCTTTTTCGGTGGCTGACTTAGTGGCGCTTAGGGCGTCTTCGATGCGCAATTTTTTCTCTTTCATTTCAACTTCGCTTACGGCGCCAACTTCGATAACGGCAACACCTTCGCTTAGTTTTGCAAGACGCTCTGCAAGGTAAGTTTTTTCATAGTCGTCAGCGGTGCTGTTTGCAAGCGCTTTTAGTTCGGCGCAATGCCTTTTTACCGCGTCCTTATCGCCAGCGCCCTCGATGATTGTGGTCGTATCTTTGCTGATTTTGATGGTTTTAGCGCGGCCTAAATCTTCAATGGTGACGGTTTGTAAGTCGTCGCCGGCTTCGGTGCAAACAAACTTAGCACCAAGGCAAAGCGCGAGGTCAAAAAGCGTGTCTTTACGTTTTTGGCCAAATGACGGCGCTTTTACGGCCACGCAGTTAAAAATCCCGCGCATCTTATTTAAAACGATGGTGGCAAGTGCGTCGCCCTCGATGTCTTCGGCGATGATTAGCAGTGGGCTGCCGGTTTTTGACACCTGTTCAAGTACGGGCAAAATCTCGGCAACCGTTGTGATTTTTTTGTCGCAAACCAAGCAGAACGGATTTGAAAGGGTAACAAACGGCGTGTTCTCAGTGTTCATATACGGGCTGACGTAACCGCGGTCAAACGTGATTCCCTCAACAATTTTAAGGTTGGTTTTGGCGGTGTTAGACTCTTCGATTGTGATGATGCCATCAGATCCGATTTTGTCCATCGCACGGGCTATGATTTCGCCGACCTCGTCGCTGCCGGCACTGATTGCTGCAACTTGCCTGATTTCAGTGTTGGTTTGAATGGGTTTGGCCATATTTTCAAGTGCGTGCGTTACAAACGCAGTGGCCTTTTCAATGCCATTTCTTAGAATGATTGGGTTGGCGCCGCTGGTAAGGTTTTTGATGCCCTCGCTTAAAATAGCGTGCGCAAGAACGGCCGCAGTGGTTGTTCCGTCGCCCGCGGTGTCGTTAGTTTTGATGCTGACCTCTTTTATAAGGTTGGCGCCGACATTCTCAAACGGGTCGTCAAGCTCGATTTCTTTGGCGATGGTGACGCCGTCGTTGGTGATAAGAGGGGTAGCATATTTGCGGTCAAGCACCACGTTTCGGCCGCGTGGGCCAAGTGTTATTTTTACCGCGTCTGCAAGTTTTTGGGCGCCTGCCTCTAATGACGCGCGCGCTTTGTCTGAAAATTGTAAGATTTTGCTCATGTTATTCTCCTATTTTTGCTAAGATATCGGTCTGGCGGATAATGACAAGGTCTTCGTCTTCAAACTTAAATTCGATGCCGCCGTATCTAGTATACATTACGCTGTCGCCAACTTTAATATACATCTTGTTGGCCTTTCCGTCCGTTTCGCCGCCGTCACCTGCGAAGAGGACTTTGCCAATAGCGGGGCGCTCGCCGCTGGCCTCGGGCAAGATTAGTCCGCTTTGGGTTGTTTTTTTGTGTGGTAGCGGACGGATAACCACACGGTCAAAAAGTGGTGTTAGTTTCATTTTGTTTCTCCTTTTTATTAAGTTTATCCAAGAAAATGCGTCAGGTAAATCCGCGCGCGTAACATAAATTGAAAAAGCGCGTCGAGTTGTAGCATTTTTGAAAAAATGTTGTCATAAACTTGGTTAAACGCTAAATTCAATTTATCATAAGGAGAGACGCATTGCAAGAAAGTGTGACAATTCTTAATTTTAAAAAGTGGCCGAAACCGCGAAAAATGCTAGCAATCTTGCTTGTGGCTATTTTTCTTTTTATTTTGATAATTGGCGTTATTATCGCACTATCCGTCAACTCTAAAAAATATTATTTTGCTGACGAAAAACAGCTCTACGTTTATTATGCTGACATAGAGTCAAGCCTTGTGCGCGCCAAACAACGGGCGAGCGAAATTGCGTCGGCAGGTGGGGCAGGTGTTGTTTTAAGTTCGGGCGAAAAATTCTATATTTGCGCGTTTGTTTACAGTAATGAGGCGGACGCAAAAACGATCAAAGAGCGCAATAAAACCTACTTTCCCAACTCTGGCGTGCTTATTAAAAAAACGCAAAAATTGACATCTAGAGCGAAAAAAGTGCTTAAAAACGATGAAGATGCGCGCAGCTGCGTACATTTGCTTGAAGACTTGTTTAATAAATTTTGGGCGCTTAGCGTTGATATTGACAAAAATAACCTTGGCGAAGTAAAGGTCTTTAATACAGTGTTTGGTGAGTATGAGAAGGTGGCTGAAAAGGCCAGTGCTATGTCTGACATACATTCGATAATTTCTTACACTTATGACGATTGCGCAAGTGTTTTGAAAGAGTTTTTAAGCAAAGCAGACACCTTTACGGAGCGCAGTAGTGGAGTTAAAAAATTATGTTTTGAGATGGTGAAAATTTATAACAACTTAGCAGACGTTTTAAATAATAAATAATATTGCATTTTTGAAAAAAAAACGGACAAAGAAATTTAGAAACCTAACTGTTAGAAATAAAATAATTAAGTTGCTGACAATTAGAAATCAAATTGTTAGCAATATGACAATTAGTAACCAAATAATTAGAATATTAACAATTGGCAATCCAATAATTAGAATATTAACAATTAGTAATTGAATATTTAGTAAATAACAGTTAGAAACCGAAAAAGGCTAATCAAATAATTAAGATTGGGGGGTTAAGCGAGAGAGAATGGGAATTTTGAAAAACCTATCAAATTAATTTGCAAAATTACTAAAATATGGTAAAATAGTATCGTAAGAAACTATCGATGGAGAAACAAAGGTGGGACTGTTTAACTGGCTGATGAAAGGTATGGGCTTTGAGGGCGACGAAGAAAATTCCGCGTCTGACAAAACCGAACCACGCAAAGAAAAAAAGAAAAAACGAAAAAAAGACAAAGAGGCACAAGAAGAAATGAACAATTTCATAAGTGATAATTCGTATGCGTCTAACCCTGACCAGTTTAACACGGCGGGGCGCTTTGATAACGGCGCGTCTTATATGGGTCAGCAAAATATGGGCGGCTATGGTACTAAAAATGTTGTGTTCTTTTATCCAAAAAATTATCAAGAGGTTCAAAAACTTGTTGATTATTTAAAGCAGGGCGAGTCGGCCATCCTTAACCTTGATGGCATCAGCGATGACGAGGCGCAACGTATGCTTGACTTTGTAAGCGGGGCGGTTTATGCGCTTAACGGAAGCACGCAGCGTGTTTCGGGCAACATCTTTTTGCTTACACCAGAGGGGCTTAATATTATGGTGCCTAATGAGAATACTGATAAAAACTAATCATAATTTTGCTTTTTAATTGGGCAAAATTTAACGGAATTTAACTCTCTTATGAGAGTTTTTTGTTGTTTAATTTTTATTTTTAAAAAATTTATTTATCATTTTTTGTTTTTATTTAAATATTAGTGCCAATACCATGCTAACAAAAAACGCAAAATCAACATAAAAGTACTAAAATTATTAAAAAATATGCAATAATTATATCAAAATTGCAGAAAATAGCAGCGGGAGTTATAATATAATGAATATGAAAGCATTAAAAGCGGAAAATGAGGAGCTTAAAGAAAGGTTAAGAATTCAGGCGGGGGATATTGACTATTTGCGCAGTTATATTTTGCAACTTGAACGCACGATAGAAGAGTTGCATCAGCGTAAAAGGCCAGACGAGCGCGAAAGGTAATTTTGTTTGACTAATTAATTTAGTTATGATAACATTAAACAAGAGGGAGACTATGTTTAATGTTCTTTTTGTTTGCAGCGAAAATACGTGCCGTAGCCCTATGGCAGAGTACCTTTTTAAGCATCTTTTAACAAACCTTGGTATAAAGAATGTGCGGGTTAAAAGTTGTGGCGTTAACGCGCGCGAAAATGGAACGATAAACCCTAACACTAAGGCCGTTTTAAAGCAACTTGGGATAAAAACGCACTTTAAACCTAGGCAGATAACTGGCGATTTAGTGCGCGAAAGTGACTTGATTTTAACGATGACGATGGGGCACAAGATGAGCGTTGCGCTTAAATATGATTGTATCAATAAGTTGTTTACGTTTGGGGAATATGTTGGTGGCGATGACATTGTTGACCCATATGGGAGCAGCATTGCGGTGTATCAGCAGACGGCTAATGTAATATACTCGAATTTAACAAAGCTTATAGAAAAACTAAAAAAGGAGGGCAAAATTTAATGGTAGACAAGGTTATTTGTGGGTTTGACTCGCGCGGGGAGAAGCAGATTGATGTTATCGTTGCGGCACTGAAAAAACTTAAACTTAAACCCGTTGTTATTGATTGTGCGGGGCTTGACTATGTTGACGCAACGCTTAAATGCGTCACGGCGTTTGAGAAAGACAATTCGGCCGACGCGATTTGTTTGGTATGCGGCACGGGCGTGGGCGTAAGCATTGTTGCTAATCGATTTAGTTTTATCCGCGCGGTTAATGCGGAGAGTGCTTCAAAGGCGTATTTTGCAAGACGTCACGAAGATGCTAATTGCTTGTGTTTGGCGGCGGGGTATAGCGACGGAAATGAAACCGTTAATGCACCGCAAATTCAAGAAATTATTGATACGTTTTTTAAAACAGAATTTGAAGGGGGTAGGCATAAGGGGCGCGTTGATAAGCTCCAAAAAATGGGCGAATGAAAAATGATACTACGTCAATAATTTTAAAAACGGCTGCGCTTACGCTTTTTTATATCGTGGTTGGAGTGTTCTTTGTTATGACCGCTCTTATAGTATTGTTTCCACGCACGATGGTTAATGTTTACAGCGACCTGAATCTAACTGGGGCAAAGGCGTATGCGTTAGAGCGAACCTATAACAAAAGTAAAAAACTTGACGATTTGTATAACTGCATTAATGCCACAATTTCTGCAAAACAGAGCAATAAAACCATAAAATATATAAAAATAATGCAAAAAAGTGAGCATTTTGCGGATTTTGCGAATGCGGTCAACGAGCGAAATATTAAGGCCAGCGAGAAAAAATATTGGGTTTATGTTTGTGATTATGAGGGCTTTTTAAGGTCACAATACCTTGTTGCGCTTTATAATCTTAATGATAAAAGTAAAGCAAAAGACTTAGCATATGGCCGGCTTAGTGCGTCAAACAACATTTATTCGTGGGAATTTGGCGATTATGTTGACTGTGTTATGACAGACGTAGCACTGACCAAAGACCAGAAAATTTCGGCACTTGCGGCGATTTATTCCGACACCGTTGGTGGGGCAAGCGTAAAAACTTTGCTGCTTAATAACATCGATATGGTTGAAGAAACCAGCGGCTTATCGGGGCTTGAAAAGTTAAAAGCGATTTATCAGAAGACGCGTTATTATGACACGTATGCGGTTTTGGCTGATGCGGCGGGAGACACCGA
>USTX01000004.1 GCA_900557655.1 uncultured Eubacteriales bacterium | reverse complement strand
CACTGACGCACGCGTTGCTTTGCCCGAATCTAACACGCTGTCTGCCCCTATAAAGCCCTCAAACAGACCTGGCAGATTTTCAATAGCAGTTATCGCACAAACAAGCATAATTGTTTGAATGATAATATTTAAAATATTCGCATTTAAGAAGTTGCCAAGTGGCAGGCTTGCAAAAGCCCCCGCATTATCAAACAACCTAAATCCGCGGATGATTGGCGCCAAAACAAAGAAGATGTTAAGCGTTATTGAAAGCCCCAAAACGCTTAAAACGGTAGAGCGCAATGAAGACAGCCAGTTATCATAAATCCACGCCACGTCAACATATTCGCCCGTCTTTTTGTCTTTCTCTTCGCCGGTAAATGGAATGGTTGCCATCATAACTGGGCTTATCATCGCAAGCATCGTTAGGTCAATAATACGCTTGATTAGCCCCCAAACAATGTTAAACAGCGCCATAAACATAAATATGGTCGAGAACACCAAAACAACGGTATTAATCTTGGTTGCGTTAAACAAATGCGCCATTGCAACGCCGTTACGTGTGCTGAAATTATAATCAAGATACATTTGCCCGCCCGAGATGCTTGCAACGCTTGAATACGAGTTGCCATACGCAAACCTTAATTTGCTTTCAAGCGCAACACGAGGCACCTTGCTAAGCGTAAGTTCAGTGATGGTTTTGCCACTTGTGCTAAGCGAAATGGCGTTAGCGATGATATTAACGATATTGCCCTTTATCATCATAGATGACGCGTCTTGGTAGTATAGCGATAGCCCGATTTTTGACGTACTTACTATCGTTACGTCATTTCGATAAAACTCGATCTTGCCATCAACCTCTTTTATGGCCGTTGGCAGGCCGTCTCGCGTAAACACGCCCTTGGCCACAACTGGATAAAACTCAGGAGAAATGTTGCCCTCTCCGTCTGCCTTGCCCCCAAGATAGGTCGAGAACGGACGCGAATACCCAAGTTCGCGGATGTATTTATAATATTCGTTTTCGTCATCAATGTCACCAAGTTCGTCATTAGCCATCAAAAACGGAATGTATTTTTCTTCTTTTTCGTCATAAAGGCAGATAACAAACACGTCGCCATTTTCTTCGCTTTTTTCGCTTAAAGTTAAGTCGTTTTTAAATTTAAGGCCAACAATTTCAGTCTCGCTGCGGTTTTCAAGGCCGCTAAGACGCATCATTATGCCAACCGCGTAACTGTCTTTTTTAAGGCTTTTAATATACGCGCCGCTCCCCCCGCGAATACTTGCTTGGATAGCGTCAGTCATTTGCCATTTAACGCAGTTATTTGAATAAAAGTCTCCGCCCGCTTCCCAATCGGCCGAGGCAAGATAGATAAGCGTTAAGTATCGCTGTTGGTTTTCAAAACTTGTGTCATCGGCGCTTGCATTAAAGTTGGCGATAAGTTTCATCGCCGCCCGCCTGTATTGTTTAAGCGTAAAGCCATAAAAGGCCTCTTGACTTATGTCTACTCCGTTACATTCGGCAACGTACTTTTTGTCAAGCCCTAAATAGTCAAGCAGGTCAACAACTATTGACCTAAACTGGTTAACATCGCTTACTGAAAGGTTGTTAAGCGCGTTGATGTAACTTGTTTGCCCTGGGCTTAACTTGATAAATGACGCCAATGTGCTTTCACTTAGGTTGTTAACTAAGAACGCAGCCATATATCGCGATAATGAAATCTCGGTTGGGGCCGCCACTCCAACTGGCGTGTATAACTCGATATTAAGCTCGTCTGGCGTTGCGTCATCAAGTTGCCTAAACGATGATTTGTTTGACAGGTCAACGCACGCTTGGCCAAACTTGTTAACAAACGCTTTAAGGTGTGCCCAAGACGTGTAAGTAACGGTTTCGGCACCGCCCGCGTTCGTTGTGCTGCTTACGCCTGAAAGGATGCCCTTATACGTTTTGTCAACATAAGACGGCGTGATGCCGTATTCAGCAAGCTTTTCTGCGCCCAAGATAATTTCAGCAAACTTGCCCGTGGTCATCGATATATTGCCCGTATATCGGCGGTTATTAATGTTTAAAACCAGCGCGTCATTCATAATCTGGCTGGCGTATGCGGAAAACGCAAAACTTACGTCAAACTGGTCAAGCGCGTCTTTCTTTTGCGCAACCAAAACGAAATCGTGGATAAGCCCTCTAAGCGTTTTAACCTGCGCATCGGCGTTAATTTCGTCAAGCGCGGCCTTTCGTTCAGCCTCGCCCGAAGGCAGGTCTGCGTCGGCTGCTATTATCAAAAGGCGCGTCCAAATAGATTTAAGATAGGCTATTTTTGTTTGCACGTCCGCGTCGTCACTTGATGGGTCAAGTTTTATCGAGCCATCGCTGTTTGTGTTAAGCATCGCGTCAAACAAAAAGTTTACGTCTGCATTTAGGCCGTCTGTAAGCGCCGTGTACGCCTCCCCGCCAAGCACCTTTAAAAATGCTGCGTCCCAAGCATCTTTATCTAACTTTTTAAGGTCAACGCTTAGGCGATTTAGTTCTGCTTGAAGGTACTCGCCCTGCCCCATAAGTTTGTAAATAGACGTGTTGTCAATCGAAATCGCGCTCATATCGCCATAAACGTATATCGCCTCGGCGCGCGCAAATTCTTCGTTAAATTCTTTGAATGCCTTGTATACCTCAAACGGACTGAACCCCGTTCCGCCACCAACGCCAACCCAACGTGACCATTTAAGCGTTTTTTGATATTTTGAAAGGATATTTTTAAAATTGGTTACCTGCTCGGCTGGCAGCTTGTCTTCTTCTTCGCCAAACTGGTGATTTATAAGTTTGACCATCGCAACGTACGCATCGTCATACGCACCAAAATTTCTAAACTTTTCAGCAATCACGTTAAGGCGAGTGCGCAAAGCCGTTGTTGAAATCTCGCTTGACGCCCCGAATGCCCAACTGCGCGCAAAGCCCGTTGTCATATACGTTGTAAGCGCGTCAAGGTACTCATAACTTGTGTTATTACGTTCGGCCTGCTTTTCCCAATACGATTTAACGGTGTTAAATGTTGAAAGCACGGTTTGCATTTGGTCGTATTCTTTTTTGTCTGTATTGATTAAATCACGCGCCTTTTCTTGACAGGTTAGGTCGTCTTCGCTCCAATCTTTATAAAGTTTGTCGCTGTCAGCACGGTCAGCGTCTTCAAGCAGGCGGTCACGGATAAATTGTTTAGCAATCTCGGTTTGCTGACTTTCGTTAAGCTCGCCCCAATTTACGATAAAGGTCATCGCGCGAAGTTCGTCTTCGGTGTAATCCGTGCCGTTAAGCTTGTTGAAGTTATCTAAAATAGATTTTTGCGCGGCCGCGGTAAGTTTGTCAAACGCAACGGTTAAATACCTTACGTAAGACTGTTTCGCCGCATCTTCTCGCGATGCTAAGATTTCTTTATATGACGACAATGCAGAGCCAACCAGCTTCCCGTCCTCAAAGGTTTTTTCAAGGATAAAGCGGTTAACATTGTTGGCATTCAAGATGACCTCAGCGCTGTTATAAAGATAATTCCCCATATCGGTTGAAAGCATCAGGCTTGCCAAATACGCCTTATACGTATAAAGTTGAATTGACTGATTTTTGCTGCTTACTATTTCAAAAAACTCGTTAAAGGCCACCTCGTCAAGCACCGAACTCATAAGGCAGTTAAACAACTCCATAAAGGTTTGATACTGGCTGTAAACCGCCTGATAATCATCCTCGCCCATCAGGCTAACGAGCAAGGCTTTAATCGTGCCCTCGTCGTACGCGCTTTGATAGATATAGTCAGCATAACTGTTATAATACTCGCCTTTGATTACGTCGCCTAAAAACAACTCGCTTAAAATCAGGCCAAGCGGGTGAATAAGCGAGGTGTTAAACGTCGCCGTTGTCTGCGCAAAGTTGCCCGCCTCGGTTGTAAGATAATCTTTGTCGCCAATCATCTGGCCAAGCGCATTAAGCCATTGGTCAGTGTTTATCATATTGTTGATGTTGATGTCTTTATATATAACTTTAAGGTCGTTGGTTATTTTTTCTGTCCACGTACCCGTTACGCACAGGTCTTCAATCGTGTCAACATAAATCTTTTTGCCACTAAAAATCAGGTCGCCGTCGGCCTTATACACGTCGTCATACTTCGCGTCGCCGCTGTTAAAGTTGGCGCGCAGGTCTGCATAAAGCGTCGCCTTGCCCGCGCTGTCAGTTTCAAGTTTTACGTATTTATTAAGCCCTTTAACATAAACAACGTCTTCGCTGCCATCTTGGCTGGCATCAACCTCACTTGCACCAACGTAGGTAAGTTTATTTAGGATGGTTGGGTCAAGTTCATACACCGTGGTTTTTTTGCCATCAACCACTTCTTCTTTGCTTGAAACAAGATAATATGACCCGTTAATCAGGCAAACTAACTGGCGCGAATACTCAACATACTCTTTTATGCTCCCAACAAAGCGAGTGTTAATAAGCGTTGACACCTTTAAATCTACGCCGTTTTCAAGGTCATAAAGCGTGTAATCGCGAAGCGTGTTGCTTGGTATCGTGCGCGAATACTCATAAAGTAATAATTGGTCAAGCGCCGTTGGGTTAGTTTTGTATCCCGCGCTTAGTTTAAAATTAATTTTTTCAGTTTTCCAGCCGACCGCGTTCTCGCCGTCATCAAGCCTTTCAAGCATCCTAAACTTAAAGTCACTAAACTCGTCAAGCGAAAGGATTTGAATGATTGATTGCAAGGCGGCCTGAATTGGCGTGTCGAAATCAAAATCGGTTGCTTGATAGGTGATGCTGTAATAGTCTTCATCACCCATCTTACCCGTAGAGTTGGCGTATTTTATGGTAAACGAGCGTGTAAGCGGGCTATAAACCGCGTCGCTTACGTACCCCCAGTCAACGTCTTCGTCGTCATAGGCTTTAATATAGAAAGTTAAATTGTTCGCCACGGCATAATCTATGAAATCTGCCATAACAAGATACTGCTCTGGCGTGCAGACAAACTTTTCAAAGTCGTTGTAATCGGCCTTGTTGCGGATGTTGCCATTTTTGTAATAAAGCGTGTCACTGAAAGTGTCAAACTTATTATAGGCAAAACGGCTGTAAATCGACCTGCCCTTTTCTTCCCAACTTGAATAGATATTGTTAAGTTCGTCAGTAGTGTAGCCCGACGCCGCGTCAAGCGTGTACATACAAGGGTCTTCAAAGTTGATAAGAATTGGGATACGTTCGCCCGCCAGCGCATAGTTTCGATAATTATTCGCCCCATAGGCTGACGAAATAAAGATGTTGCCCCCAACCGTTACGTTAGGGTTCGGGTTAAGCGCCGTTAAAATGCTTCCTAAAATCGCGTTGACTAAGATAAGCACGCCAACAAACACAGCGGGAAAAATCGCCATCGCACCAAGCGCGCGAACCACACGCCTGAATATGCGCGACTTTGATTTGTCATCCGTTTTGTTGGTTGCTGACTGATACTCGCTTCGTACTATCGCAAAAATCGTAAACAGAATTATTAAAACAACCGCGATTATCAAAAGCGAGATAAAAACTTTTGTTACAGGCTTGCTTAAAAGAAACTTAAACAATGGGCTTGACGTGTCAAGCACCTCGGTGTTGTCGCCAATTTTAACGCCGATAAGTTTATAAGCAAGCACTTGAAAAAAGTCCATAATATTCAAAGCAAACTTGCAAACCGTATAGATAAATGTTTGAATAAGATTAGCAAGCCAACTAAGAATAGAAGAAAACACCCCAAGCGCAACCGTGCCGTTATCAATCGTGTCAATAACCGTGCGGTCAGCCGCAAAAAGACGGCCACCCGACGCAGCCATCTTTGACAAGCCTAACATAATCCCACTAAGTTTAATCATGAAGTGTTCCTTCGATTTATAATTCTTTGGTTTGGCAGCGGTGTGCCCCGCCACCATATTTATTAGATCGCGCTATTTATTGCCATCGCCGATTGGGGTTTCGTCGCCCTCGTCAGCCTTGATGGCGTTTTTGGCGGCGTCAACTTCGTCTTCGTTTTCGTCGTCAACATAAACAATGTCGCTGTCGCCCGTACGGATTTTATCAAACATATTAACGATGTTTGGTGTAACAACAATTTCCATACGCGTTCGTGCATATGGCCCCGTCATAAAGAATGCGTGCCCGCGAGGGTTTGAAACGATGATGTCTTGCTCGGCCTCGGTTATCTGCCCCGCGTTTTCATAAAGGGCGATAAGGTCGTTAATATCATGTGGCGCAAGGCTGAATATCATAGAGTATTGGCTGGCGTTGATGATAGCCTGACTCTTTCGCGCAATTTCTGGCGTACCCGTAAAGTCTTTAAGGTTTTGGGTGATAACGATTTGCATACCGTTATATTTACGAATACGCTTAGCAAGGTTATACATAAAGTCAAGCGCCGTGTCTTTTTTAGGGTCAATAAACACGTGGGCTTCATCAATCGCGATGATAATCTTTCTTGCGTCTGGGTTACCGTTACCCGGATAGTATTTATCGTTAAAGTCTTTGTTTTTGATGATCTCGTTGTTAAGCCATCTTACTATCAAAAGCATTTGCGCGTTAGCAATATCGTTGTTGTTATTAGCAAGCAGCGTTTGAAAGTTAAACACGATAAAGTTTTCGTCTGACGTTATCGTTGAATAACCGTTCCACAGCATACTGTTTCGGCCGCCCTCTGCGAACCTATTTAGATAAGTTTTTATGATTTTAAGGTTGTTTTTAACATAGTCATCTTTTGCAAGTTCGTATTCAGCACTTATATAGACATAAAGGTCTTGCATTATAGGGAAATCGCTTGGCTTTAAGTCTGCAATAACGGTGTTGTTGTTAATGTTAAACGCCGCATAAAGGTTTTTGATGCTTTCATTTAAAACTTCAAGCGCGTCTTTGGTGATACCTTCCAAAATCATTTTAAAGAAGGCCTCCAAGAACTGCAAGTGGCTCGCTAGAGACACGTTTTGCCCCTCGGCGTCTTCATCTTCAAGGCCGGTTATAACTTGAAGCGGGTTAATTCGACCCTCTTTTGCCGAACCAACATCAATAACCTTACCTTTAAGGTTGCGCGCAAGTTTGTCATACTCACGCTCGGGGTCAAGAATGAATATCTTGCTGTTATCACTGGCCAAGTGGCTAAGGATTGCCTTGGTTGCAAACGATTTACCCGAACCTGACTTACCGATGATAACCATGTTAGAGTTAACGCGTTCTTTGTCACGCTTAAAGAAGTCAATAAACACGGCCTCACTGTTATAGCCCAAGAAAAAGCCCTTAGGGTCTTGCACGGTGTCACTAACAAACGGGAACATCGCGCCAAGCGTTGAACTGTTGATGCCTCGCTCATACTTTTTAAGCGTGTCACGCTTACTGATGTTTCCGTTAATAAAGCAATCGCGCTGTTTGCCAAACATCTCGCTGTACCTAAACCCCGCGCGCATAATTTGCGTACGCGTTGCCTTTCGCACCTCGTCTTTGGCGGTTATAAAAATGTTAGTATCAAAAAGCATCTCGTTACCTTGTTTTAAAGCAACGATAAGTTCACGTAGCGTTTCAAGGTGAGTGTATTTATCAAGTTCGGTTGACGCCTTGCCTCTTTTTGACGCCTGAATCTCCATTTCCATGATAGATTTATCAAGGCGCTTTTCAGCCTCCACCTGCTGAACGGGCTTCATTTTAACAACAACTTTTGTTCCATCAAGCCCAAAGAAAGACCTACCCCACGCCAGCGGCACCATTATTGGATAATCAGCCAAAAGATACGTGGTATAACTTTTGTCGTCAATTGTTTGTTTAAGGGTTGAAAAGGTGATTTTTTCAGGCATAATCCAGTCGATTAAATCTTCTGGCGCAATGTCGTTAACCTCACGCTCGTCAAAATCGTCAGTATACGTGTTTTTCAAGAAAACCGCAACCTCTTTCTGCCCCAAAAGTTTGCACGCAAGGACGCCGTTGGTTTCGCCCTCAATCGTGTTGATAATCATATTCATCGTGCTTTGCAAAACCTTTTGCGTGTTGGCAAACAAAACAAGATAATAGTGATTTTTGATAATCGCATTGGCACTTCCAACGTTGCTTGCAACAAGCGAGTTAACACGCGCGTCAATGATTTCAATACGCGGCACCGCCTCTTCCTCTTTGGTTGAGCCGTTGTCGATGTTGTTAATGATGTTTTTGGCCTTTTGCTCTTCGTTTGCGATATAGTTGTCAAGAACCATCGGTCTGCTTACCTTAACAAGCTCAACGACTTGCTCAGGCGAGATGGTTTTAATCGCGTGGTCAATGGCCGAGCAATAGGCTTGCTGACGGCTTGGCGCTATCATATAAAACTCAACTGGGTTAAGTTCGATAACGCTTGCGAAATACTCTTTATAGTCTATCGTGCCATCGTCTAAAATTTCAGCATAAGGCATAAGCGAGTTAACGCTTTTCCGCGTTGCAATTCGCTGTTTTTTAAAGGATCTTACGCCAAAAAGATACCTAAACAGGTCGCCAATTGCTTGGTATGCGCGCGTTTCAGGCCCAACGTTTAGAAACAGTATCACTGCAACAAACAACACGCTTCCCCCGATTATAAGTTTGTCTCTTGTAATAAAGTTGCTCAAAAATACCAAGCCCAATATAACCAAAAACACAAGCCCTATGATAGCATCAGTTAGGGTCAGGTTTTTGTAAAACTGGGTTTGAACCTTGGTTTTTTTAGGAACTAACTTCATTCCATTATCTGCCATTTTGTTTCTCCTTGATTCGCCAATAAAGGCATAGTTTTATAAAGCACATTTGTTAAGTTTTGTTAAGTAAATTGGGTTAAAGGGAAGGGCTTGCCTCCCCCTTAACTTTTGTAGGTTTAATCTAGCATTTAGATATGGTCGTCAGTGTTAAGCGCTTTTATCGACCTAGCCGATTTGGTGTTTTTAAGCTTGGTTTGCTGTGTTTCAAGCTTTTTCTTTTGTTTTGTTGAGCCGTGTTGGTTAATCTCGGCCGTGTATGCGCCCGCGCGGTTAGCGTTACTAAGCCCCGCCGCGTCAACCTTTTTGCGAGATTTTTTGGTGGTTGACTTACTTACCGCGTCGCCATAAGTTTTAAGGTCTTCATTTAAGCCTTGTCTTGCGTATTGCTTGGTCAGCCCCATCGCAAACTGCTGGTCATCAACCTTAGACGCGTGAATATTCGTGCCAAGTTTAGATGACTGGTTAACTGCCCTGCGCTTGTTTTCAGCCTTGGTTAATTCTTTTTGCACCTGCGCAGACGGCTTAACAACGTGCCCGTCTGGGTTAACCTTAGCCTTTGGCGCTACCTTTGCAACCGACGCTGCGGGTTGCGCCTCTTCAATCGTTGTGTAGTTCGTGTTAAGCGTGCGGTTGACTTTTTTGATAAAGTTCGTGTCTGCCTTTTCACGCATTTGCTGGCTTTTGCCCGCAACGTTGACCATCTTAGCGCCGATTTCAGCTGCGCGCTCAGTGTCGCCATTTGCGATTGCGCGTTCGTGCTTGCGATAAAGACTGCCAAGTTTATCACCTTGACTGCGCTTGCCCGTGAACGTTTCTTTTACGTATTTGCCCGCATTTTGAACGCTTGTTACCGCGCCTTTTGCTGTGTTTTTAATACTATTGCCCACATTCGTTATGCGCGTTTTCATAGTAGGTTTCGCTACTGGTTTTGGCGTTGCTGGGTTAGCAAGTGATTGGTAATTTGCGACCGTTGCCCCGCCTGCGCTTGTTGATGTGTTTGCTGGCGTTGTGCCCTGAGGCTGTTTTGCGCCGATAGGTGCGCTTACGTTTGTGTGCCTAATTCTGTTGATTTGAACTTGTGCGCCATTTGCGATAGCCTCTTGACGCGCTAGGTCTTGATGTAAGTTGTTTCGCGTTGCCTCAAAGTATTTACCGCTTGAAATATCTGCCTTAACCTTGTCCTGCTCGGCCTGTGTCTTATTGCCGTAATAGGTTTTAATATAGGTATTAACCGCCCTGTCTTTATTAGACTGGTCAATGCCCGACCCAAGCGCCTTTTCAAGCCCGTTAACGTTGTTAAGTTGCTTGGTTGATGCGGCGTATCTTGCCATCGCATTATCTCGGTCTGTTTCAAACGCTTTTGCTTTTGCGTTAACGCCCGCAGTGTACTTTTTGCCCTCAATCTCTTTGCGTTTGTCAACGATGTTTGAAAGTTCGGCCTCAACCTTTGCCCTGTCTTTCCCCGCAATAGCATTTTGTTTCTGTTCAAACACGCTTATTACGCTGTCAGCCGCTGCATTTTGGTTGTTTTTTTGCATTCTGTCTGCCGCTATGCGTTTAAGCTCAGCGCTTGTATCAATGCCCGACGCAGCCTGCATTCTAAGTTTGTTTTCTTCAATGCCAAGGTTGGTAAGTTTATTACTTGCTTCATTCTTCGTTTGCCAAGCAGACTTATAGTCGTTTTGATTCTTTTGGTCGCTGGTAAAGTCAAAATCGCTTATCCAAGACTTGCGCTCGTCAATCGCTTTGTCTACCCTGCCTAAGCGCTCATCAAATTTAGCCATTTGACCATTGTCAGTCCTTTCACGGATGCTAACTGACCAAACGTCTTTGCCCTCAGCGTCTTTATTGCCCGTGCGGTACGCCGTGTATTCAAATTTATCGCCAAGATGTTTCGCCATATTATTAACGTCGCGGTCACTAACGTCAAACGACCCGCCGCCCGTTGCCATTGCGTTGCCAACGTTGGTTTTCATAAGGTTATCCGTCGCATCGGCGTAATCTCGGTAATAAAGTGGACGGTTTTTGTCATTAGGGTCACTGTTAATAAACCTTGCCATAGCGTTGTTAGCATCTTTCTCGGCCTTATCTTTGTTAACGAATGCGGCCATATTGTTGTTGTTAGTACCCGTTCCGTCTTTGATATTCTCGTCTTCACTTTTATCAATACGTTTAGCCGTACCTGATGTATCACTTCTTGATGCGTGTGCGGCGCTGTTAGCAGTATCTGTTGACTTCGATTTCGCCTCACTGGCTGCTGCCATTGGATTACTTCCACCTGCTGACTTTTTAGCGGCCTTTTCTTGTGCTGCCTGTGCGGCCTTTTTGCGGCTGTCCATAAAACTGCTCATAAGCGAGCCACCCGGAATGAAGCTTCCAAGCAAGCCCGACGTAAAGTTAACCTTGCCCGTTTTAGGGTCACGGCCAATTATCTCGTCAACTTTCTTTTTAGCGTTTCGGCCACTAACGGTGTCGCCCGTATCTTTAATCATCTTATCAACGCTCTTTTTAACTTTTTCGCCGTCACCATAAACTTCGCCAAAGTCAAGCATACCCGAAATATACCCCGGAAGCGTTTGAAGAAGTGTCAGCGCCACAAGCGTAAACATAAGGCTAACAAGTTCGTTAAGCAGGTCAACCCGCGCGAATATTGGGTTGCTTGCTATCGTTTCAGGCAGGTCAGCCTTTGTAAAGATATTGCTTGTTGCGTTGCTGATAACTGGCACCAAAACGAAAAAGATGTTAAGGCCAATCATAACGCCATACGCACTGAATATTGATTTGATTAAGTTATCTTTCCATTTGCTAAACCGCTTATCGTCAAACACCATGGTAGACGCAAACCCCGGCATAACCATAAACAAGATAACAATGTCATAGATACGTTTTATCATCCCCCACGCGCTTTGCATAAGTATTTTAAACACCAACACCGTTGCAAATATCAAAACGATAATATTAATATCAGCTGGTGAATAGATGTTATTAAGATAAACGCGGCTTGACAGTGGAACAAGCGAAAAGTCGTTATACGTTAGGCCGATTGTGCTGTTGTTTGCGCGCGCAACAAGGTCATCTTGCGTTGTGTGAATTGCGCCGCCCAATAGTTTTATATAGAATCTGTAACCATTAACAACACTAAGGTCGGCCGAAATTATGCTTGACTTAATCTTGTCTTGCGAGAAAGATACCTCAACCGGTTTAAGCCTGTCACCCTTTTGGGCAACCTCAGCTGTGTAAACCGGAACTGAATAATATGTTTTTGCCCCAACCTTTATCTCTTGGATATAGTTTCCGTTTGCATCTGTGCCTCGAAGGCCGATAACTTGGTCAAAGCTCAGCCTTGTAAGTTCGTTACCCTTATTGACGTCATAAAAGGTTACCTGCATAACCACTTCGCCGTTAAGATAAACCTTATACGTACTGTATTTAGATGTGCCACTTTCAATCAAGTCAACACCCGAAAGAATTTTGGTGCCGCTTGAATTTTCAATGTTGACCGCGCTTGTTAGCACCTTTAATGTGCCAAGAATATCCGCGCGAGGAGTATCAATATCGTCTTTACCAATTTTTCTTAGATCAAGGACATTATTTCTAATAAATCCGCCACCAACGTCCTCATAAAATGCAAACGCGTTATAAAGGCTAAACTTATATTCGGTTTGGTCAAACCTAGTGACGCCGTCTATATAATAATACCCGCGACCGTCAAGGTTACCCTCTTTCATCATAAATGTTTTGCCACGAAGATTAACATAAACATTGCCCACCAAGTCTGCGCCAACCTTTAACGCGTCTTTGGCTGAAACGGCGGTTTCATTCGCTAAAAGATTTTGATAAGATATAATAACAATCTTATTAGTATTAATATATATATCAAATGAAACGTTGGCGGCCGTGTTGCTTACGTAGTGCGCTATCTTGGCCGTGTCAATTCCCG
>USTX01000003.1 GCA_900557655.1 uncultured Eubacteriales bacterium | reverse complement strand
GCGCCCGTGCTTTGATAGATAAGGTTGCCATCGGCGATATACCTAAACGCAACGTTTGGATTGGCAAGTATCAGGCGCGAAATAAGGTTGGTTACCTCTTGTTCCTCTTGCTTGTCCTTTTTTAAAAACTTAGCGCGCGCCGGAACAAACTCAAAAAGGTTTTCAACTTTAAGCGTTGTGCCGACCGGGCAACCCGTCTCTGTTATCTCGCCAAACTGCCCCGCAACTATTTTAAGGCTGTAGCCTATGGCGCTTTGCTGCGTGCGGCTTGTAAGCGTTACGGTTGAAACCGCCGCAATTGATGCAAGCGCCTCGCCGCGAAACCCAAGCGTAAAGATTGAATCAAGGTCAGCGCCCGTTTTAATCTTACTTGTTGCGTGCGCAAGAAAGGCCTTTTTAAAGTCGTCTTTTTCAATGCCGCAGCCATTATCCGTTACGATAATGCTTTTTTTGCCACCACATTCAATCTCAATAGTGATGCTTTTTGCCCCCGCATCAATACTGTTTTCAACAAGTTCTTTAACAACGCTTGACGGACGCTCTACTACCTCGCCCGCCGCAATAAGATTATAAACGCTGCTATCCAAAACATTTATCTTTGACATGTTCGTTTCCTTTTTAGTTGATTTTTTAGTTTGCCTTTCTGTAAAGTTTAAAGTTGGTTTATTATTAAAGTTAAAAGTTGAAAGTTTAAACTTTTATTTTCTAACCTTGTCTACAAGGTTTTGGAGAGTTCCAAACGCCATAAGTGGCGAAATGGTGTTCATATCCATCTCTTTAAGAGTGTTGATGATTTCAATGGCGTTAGGGTCAATTTCAGGCACCTTAACCCCGTCAAACTCGCCAACAGTAATACTATTTGCTGCCTGCTCTTGCGCTGAAAGCACCTCTTTTGCGCGAGTTATAAGCGCATCAGGCAAGCCCGCCAGTCCCGCCACCTCAATACCAAAACTTCTGTTAGCAGACCCGCGCGCTATCTTATGCAAAAATATAATCGAGTTGTTGGTCTCTTTAACCAACACGCGAAAGTTTTTTATACCAACCGCCTTGTTTTCAAGCGCCGTAAGTTCGTGATAGTGCGTCGCAAAAAGGGTTTTGGCCTTAATCCTAGTTGATATGTATTCAAGTATCGCCCACGCAATACTCATACCGTCAAACGTTGACGTCCCACGCCCTACCTCGTCTAATATCAAAAGGCTTTTATCGGTTGCGTTGTTGATAACGTTTGCTATCTCGTTCATCTCTACCATAAACGTACTATTACCAAGCGCAAGTTCGTCACTTGCTCCGATACGCGTAAAAATTCTGTCTGTCAACGCGATACGTGCCCGCCGTGCCGGAACAAAGCATCCCGCGTGCGCCATAATGGTGATAAGCGCAACCTGACGCATATACGTTGACTTACCGCCCATATTCGGCCCCGTTATGATAAGTATGTTGTTTTCGCTATTGTCTAAAAGCGTATCGTTGTCTATAAACTTGTTTGCCCCAAGCATATTCTCAACAACTGGGTGTCGCCCACCCTCTATCATAATCTCGTTTATGCTTTCATCTATCTCTGGACGGACATAATTATTTTTAAGGCTTACTTTCGCAAAACTTATAAGACAGTCCAAAAGGGCTATGCTTGTTGCGTTAGAAAGAATGTCCGTTACCATTTTCATTAGCCTTGATTTTATCCCTTCAAATAACTCCATCTCTAAGATAAGCGCATCCTCTTGACCGCTTGTTATCATACGCTCGGCGTCTTTAAGTTCTTGCGTTATAAACTTTTGGCTGTTTCCAAGCGTCTGCTTTAAGATATAGTTATCAGGAATTGAAGCATAGTTGCTTTTGGTTATCTCTATTGTGTAGCCAAACACCTTTGAAAAACTTACTTTAAGATTTCGTATGCCCGTGCGCTCACGTTCTTTGCCCTCAAATTCGGCAAGCCACTTAACGCCGTATTCTTTAACGTCAAGCAAGCTATCAAGCCTCTCGCTGTACCCCCTGCGGATAAAGCCGCCATCGCGGAAGTTAACCGGCGCGAACTTATCAAACGCCGCAAGCAGGTCGCTGGTACAATCACTAACGTCAACCATTCCCGCCACCGCATCCTGAATAAGCGTACTGGTCATATCGCCAAACGCCGCTTTAATCTTTGGGATAACGCTAAGCGAGTTGGCAAGCAAGAAGCAGTCTTTTGGCGTAACTGTTCCCGCCGCAATTTTGCCACATATACGCTCTATGTCGCCAATCTGGTCAAACAGTTCGGTGGTTGTTTCACGCGCAATGGTGTTTTTAGTAAGTTCTTCAACCGCGTCAAGACGTGCATTGATTTCTTTTGCGTTTCTTAATGGGTTTTCAATAATGTCACGAATCTTTCGCGCGCCCATACCCGTACGAGTTAAATCAACAAGCCCCAACAGCGTGCCTTGCTTTTTGCGCGTAACCTGACTTTCAACAAGTTCAAGATTACGCCTTGCATTAAGGTCAAGATATAAAAAGTTGGTGTTTTTAATAACCTTAATCTGTTTAATATTGCTAAGCGCGTGCTTTTGCGTGTCAATAAGATAATTTATAAGTGCGCCAACGCATGAGATAAGTTCTTTTTTATCAAGGTCAAAAACGGTAAGGTCTTTGATATTAAACTGGTCTTTGATTATCTTAGTTGCGTTTGCAATAGTAAACGCGCTATCCTTGGTTTGGTTAAATTCAGGCACAGTGCGCGAACGGACGGTGTAAAGCGCGTCTTGGTTAGTGAAAGCTAAGTCGTTAGCGATAATCTCGGCGGGCTTAATCTTAAACAGTGCGTCATCAAGCAGGCTTACATAGTTGCTTTCATTAAATGATTGAACGTTAAGCACACCCGTTGAAATATCTGCCCACGCAACAGCCGCCGCCGTTTTGGTTTGGTATACGCACGCGATAAAGTTGTTGCGGTCTTCCTCTAAACATAAATCGTCAATAACCGTGCCCGGAGTGATGATGCGAACAACCTTCCTTTCAATCGGCGTTTTAGAATTAGCCGCCACCTTTTCAAGCTGCTCAACAATCGCCACCTTTTTATTAATCTTAACAAGTTTGGCGATGTATTGCTTAGCGCTGTGATATGGCACGCCACACATAGGCGCACGCTCTTCAAGACCACAATCGCGCCCCGTAAGCGTAAGCTCTAAGACGTCAGCATTATCTAACGCGTCGTCAAAAAACATTTCATAAAAATCGCCCAAACGATAGAATATAACACAGTCTGGGTTCATCTCTTTAATCGCAAGATATTGCTTCATCATATTGGTAAGCTGGTCTCGCCTACCATCAAGTTCACATATTCGCATAATTAGTTCCTTTTTTGTAAAGTTTAAAGTATAAAGTATAAAGTTTAAGTGCGGCTGAGATTATCACATTACTTTGTTTCTCGTGTTTGACAACTGCATTCACCAGCAATTTCGTTTCACTTTTCACCTTTAACTTTTAACTATTTTTTTGTATTTCTCCTGACAGGACGGTCAGTTTCGCGCTGGTAACACGGACATTAACAAACTGACCAACAAGCGCCTTGCTGCCCATAAGCGATATGGTTTTGCCATTAAACGTAGAGCCAACAACCATCCCCGCCTTCTTTGGGTGCACGTCTTCAACAAGCACCTCAACCGTTTTACCGATAAAACTTTCGCTAATCTTAGTGGCCTTGGCGTGTTCAAGTTCTATTAAGCGCCTAAGCCTTTCTTTCTTGGTTGCAAGCGGAATTTGGCCATCAAGCTTTTCCGCCACCGTGCCTTTGCGCTTGCTGTAAATAAAAGTAAACAATTGTTCATAGCCTACTTTGTCAACAAGGCTAAGCGTGTCAAGAAAGTCTTCTTCTGTTTCAGTAGGAAAACCAACAATAATGTCGCTTGAAAACTGCACGTCGGCGATTTTAGACTTGGCATAGTCAATTAAACTTAAATAATGGTGGCGGTTATAGTGACGGTTCATAAGCGTAAGAATGCGGTCACTGCCTGACTGAACTGGCAAATGGATATAATGACAAATCTTACTTGACCCCGCGATAACGTCAATGACCTCGTGGCTTAAATCTTTTGGGTGGCTGGTCATAAACTTAACTCTAAACTTACCCTCAATCGCATCAATATCGCGCAGCAATCCCGCAAACGTGCCAAATCGCGCTGGGTCATCATTGCCATAACTGTTAACGTTTTGGCCTAAAAGCGTTATCTGTTTATAACCCGCGGCGAGACACTCTTTAACCTCGGCGATAATTTCGTTTTTATCTCGGCTGACTTCGCGCCCACGGACATACGGAACAATACAATACGAACAAAAGTTGTTACAGCCATAAGTTATATTTATCCACGCATTTACGCCGCTTGTGCGCACCTTTTTCATCGCGTCACGCTCGGCGATGTTTTCAGTTTCATTGATTTCAATAACGCGCTTTTTGCCATTAAGTTTTTCGTTTAAAAAGTTGCCAAAACGCGAAAGGTTGTGAGTACCGAAAATAATATCAACAAACGGAAATTTCTGCTTGATTAAGTCCGCGTAGCCGCTTTGTTGACTCATACACCCGCACACCGCGATTATCATATCGGGCTTGGCTTTTTTAAGTTGTTTAAGGTCGCCAATATTGCCAAAAATCTTTTGCTCTGCGCTTTCACGGATGGCGCACGTGTTAAAAACAACAACGTCAGCCCCTTTGGCGGTCAAAACGGGCAAATAGCCAAAACTTTCAAGGATACCTGCAAGTTTCTCACTTTCGTGCACGTTCATCTGGCACCCATATGTTAAAATGCAATAGTTTTTCATTTTTACCTCTCTATATAGACATAATTATTATACATATTTTTTTAGTTTTTTCAACATTTTGGCGCAAGTATGTTTAATTTCTGCTAAAATTCGACATACTAAAACAAATGACAAAGGAAAAAGGCTCGAAAAAGAATATATTTTTAAGGCTGACCGCGCTGGGGCTAAGCATCATCTTTATCGGCGCGATTTCTTTGTTTGTTTTGTTTATGGTTGTAACAAGCGGCGTCACGCTTAACACAAATGCGCTTGCATTAAGCAATGACTCTCAGGTTACGCTTTTAGACAGCGCTGGGAATGTGATGGACGTAAGAGCAAATAGTCAAAGCACAAAAATCAGCCTAGACGCCATACCCGAACACACCAAAAACGCCTTTATTTGTATGGAAGACAAGCGGTTTTACAACCACAAAGGTGTTGACCTTATCCGTATCGGGGGCGCGATAATTAATAACCTTAACCCGCATTCAAACAAGCAAGGCGGCTCTACTATAAGCCAGCAGCTTATCAAAAACAGCCAATTAAGCGGCGAGCGCACCTATACGCGCAAGATGAAAGAAATTAAACTCGCGCGCGACCTTGAAAGGCGTTACACCAAAAACGAGATACTTGAAATGTATCTTAACACCATCTATTTCGGCAACGGCTGTTACGGAATCGAGGACGCCAGCAAGTTTTATTTTAACAAGCACGCAAGCGAATTAAGCCTTAACGAAAGCGCCCTCTTGGTGGCGGTAATCAATGCCCCAAGCGTGTATAACCCCGTCACTAATTACAGCAAAACGATAGACCGCAAAAACCTTGTTTTAAAGGCAATGCTTAAAGAAAATAAAATAACGCAAACGGAGTATGACGCGTGCGTTTATAGCGGAATTAATATAAGCGAAACAAACCCCGTTTCAAGTTACGCGCAAGCCGCCATTGCCGAGGCTGCACAGATACTTAGCCTAAGCGAAAGCAATATAATTTCGGGCAATTTTAAGGTTTCAACGTACCTTGTCCCAAGCATTCAACAAACGCTTGAAAATAAGATAAATTCGGGTAATTTTAACCCATCAGTGGGTGGCGGGACACCCTTTATTTCAAGCGTAGTGTTAGATAACGCGTCTGGCGGCGTGGTGGCATTTGCAAGCAATGTTAAGTCAGGCGCCAACAACATAAAAAGACAAGCGGGCTCGGCCATTAAGCCGATACTTGTTTATGCCCCAGCGTTTGAATATGATGTTGTTTCACCCGCCACCGTAATTCGCGACACGCAAACAGATTTCGGCGGTTACAGCCCTAAAAACGCGGGCGGCGTCTATCACGGAAACGTGTCCGTGCGGACAAGTATTGAGAAATCGCTTAATATCCCCGCCGTCAAGGTTTTGACGTATACGGGCGTGAATAAAAGCAAAGATTTCGCCTCGCGCCTTGGCATAGATTTCGCAGACAACGACACGGGGCTTTCGCTTGCGCTTGGCGCCACCTCACGCGGGGTGACGCTTACCCAGTTGGCTGCGGCGTTTTCAAGTTTCGGCTGTGACGGGATGTTTGCTCCCGCTAAGTTTATCAAAAGGATAGAAAACGCTAACGGGCAGGTTTTGTTTGAAAATTCGCCATCTAAAACTCAAGCGATGAAAAAAGAAACGGCCTATCTTGTGGCCGATTGTTTAAAGGGCGTGTCTAAGCGCGGGACGGCGTCAAGGCTCTCGGGCTTTGACTTTGACATCGCGTCAAAAACGGGTACGGTTGGCATAAAAAACTTGCATAGTAACAGTGATGCTTACAGCCTTTCAGTAACCAGTGAGCACACCTTCGCCACGTGGATTGGCGCGTCAAACTCGCTAAAACAATTGCCCGCAAGCGTTAACGGGTCAACCTACCCAACCATACTAAACAAGCAGATGATTTCAAGCGTTTATGCCTCTCACCGTCCTGACAATTTCAGGCGCCCGGCGGGGGTTGTTGACGCCGAGATTAGCCTTGATGACCTTGCTGACGGCCGCGTGACGCTTGCTGACCCTAACGCACCCCTTAAAACCAAGCGCACGGAAATCTTCTCCGCCACCAACCTCCCCCCACTTTCAACCTCTTATAATCCGCAATAAAAAAACTCTATGATGACAATTTCTTCATAGAGTGTTTTTATTAACTGATTTGTATTACGTTATGCTTAGGCTAGTTTATATATTGATAATTTCTTGGGTGGTTAGGGCGTCTGCAATAAGGGCGTCAACGTCAAGGCGTGCCTCTTCAAACTCGGCGTGCCTCAGTTTTGGCTTCGTGACTGGGTTTTTAGGTAAAAAGACGGTGCAACAGTCTTCAAAAGGTTGAATTGACGTCTCGTACGTGCCGATTTTTCGGGCGATGTCGATGATGTCAACCTTGTCAAACGCGATAAGCGGGCGCGCGATAACGGTTGATTTAACCACGTTTTCAACCACTGTCATACTTTCAATCGTTTGGCTTGCAACCTGCCCCAGATTTTCGCCGGTTATTATCATATCATAGCCGTTTTCTTTGGCGATTTTTTCGGCAATTTTAAACATAAAGCGCCTAAGCAGGGTTATCATAAACTCGCTTTTGCAGTGGCGGTGAATTTCTTGCTGAATTTTCGTTACGCTTACCACGTGCATCTTGATATGCCCCGCGTATTTTGAAAGCTCGTGAGCAAGGGTTATAACCTTTTCTTTGGCTTGCGGACTGGTGTATGGGAAGCTGTGAAAATGCAGCGCAAAAATCTTGACGCCACGCTTAGCCATCATATACCCCGCCACCGGGCTGTCTATCCCGCCCGACAAAAGCAACAGCCCCTTGCCCGATGACCCAACAGGCATACCGCCCATCCCCGCCACCGTTTGGGTAAACACGTATGTATTGCCACTTTCGCGGATGTCGATGTGCACGGTTGTGTCAGGGCTATTTACGTCAACTTTAAGGCGCGGGTTTTGTTCAAGGCAATCTCCGCCGACCTCGCGGCTGACTTGCATACTGTTTAATGGAAAAGTTTTGTCTGCGCGGTTGGTTTCAATCTTAAAAGTGCCCGCCAAATCGCGCGTTAAGTCCTTAGCAAGGCGCGAGATGTTTTCAAGGGTAGACTCAACTTCAACGGCTGGCGAAAATGAAAAAATACCCGATACGCACTTTAAGCGTTCGATTAATTCTGCCTCGTCGGCCACGTTATAGTCAGTCAAAACGTATCTGCCCGCGATGTGCCCAAGCTTTGCGTTAAAATCTTTAACCGCGTGTTTAATGTTTTCAATCAAAAGCTTTTCAAAAAAGCCTCGGTTTTTGCCCTTTAAATGAATTTCGCTGTATCTAATTAAAATAACGTTTCTCATCAGTAATTCCTTATTATTAAAGTTTAAAGTGTAAAGTTGAAAGTTTAAATGCGGCCGATTATTACAGCCGTTTATTTTGTACACCCGCATAAATATATTTACGCTTACTGCCGTCACACTAACGACCTACTGCTAACTCTCATTGCGAGGAGCGAAACGACTGCAATCTCAGCCGCTTTATATCAGTATCTCACGGCGCGACGTCCTAGTTTGCCTTAACAAACGTGATAACCTCTTTGAATTTATCGGCGATATAGTCAAAGTCATAGTCAGCATCGGGCGAAAACGAGATGCGTATGGCGCTGTCAATCTCGGCGGTCGTCTGCCCCATTGCTTCAAGGGTACGGTTGCCGCGTTTTTTTGACGAGCAGGCCGAGCCCGTGGCTATAAGTATATTGCTTTCAGCCAGTGCGTGCAACAGGACCTCGCCGCGCACGCCCGCGATTTCGATGTTAAGAATGTATGGGCTGAACCCGTCTATTTGGCCATTGATTTTAAAGTCAATCTGCCTGTTTTTAAGCGCGTTTATAAAGGCCAATTTGTATTCAAGCGCCTTTTGAGCGTCGCTATTTAGGCGTCCAATTTTAATCTTCATCGCGGTGTAAAATCCCGAAAGGTACGCAAAGTTCTCAGTGCCTGAAACAAGACCGTTTTCTTGTCCGCCGCCAAAGATAATTGGTTTAAGCTTGTTTTTATCGCGAGAATACAACGCACCGATGCCTTTGGGGCCACAAATCTTGTGCGCCGAGATGGTAAGCATATCAACACCAAGCGCGCGTACGTTTACGTCAATTTTTCCAAGCGCCTGAACCGCGTCTGTATGCACGATGCAATTCGGGTTAACGGCTTTCGCGATTTTAGCAATTTGCGCCACGGGGTTAATCGCGCCCGTTTCGTTGCTTACAAGCATAACGGAAACAAACGATACGCCGTCGGTCATCTTACGCTTAAAGTCGTCAAGGTCGATGGTACCCGATGGGGTCAGTTTGATAAACTCAACTTTCGCGCCCGCGTCTATAAGATGTTTTGCGACCTCGTGCACAGACGAGTGCTCACCACTGCCAACCAAGGCCGTTTTTTTCGTGCTTATGTTAAAGGCTGTGAAGGCAAGGTTGTTGGCCGCCGTGGCGCTTGGCGTGATGATAACGTCGCCAGTTGTTGCGCCGATAAGGTTAAGCATACCCTTTTTTATCGCCTCAGTTTTTTGCGCGATAACGCGGGCTTGTTTGTATTTTGCGCCCATATTAAGATAATCGTCGGTTAAGGCGATATCAATCGCGCGCACGACCTCAGGGTATGGCGCAGTGGTGCTTGCATTATCAAGATTAAAAAACTTGTTATCCATAATTTCCTCACGCGTATTTTACCACATCGCACCCATCATTGCAAGCGCTTTTTCAAAAACCATTTTGGCACTTTAATATACCCCCCTCTCACGCGGCCATAATTATCGACACAACCCATACCCAACCCACTATGGGACAAGATTAAGCATCTCAGTTAGAGTGTTTGATTTAAGATAGGTTTCTGGGATTTCGCCGATAATCACGCTTTCACAAAGTAGCACCTCGCTTTTGGTGTTTACTTTAAGGTTACAAAACGGCAGGATAACACTTACAACGCAGAAAACATTAAGATAAATTTTATGTTGCGTTTGGTTGATGCCAGCGCTTACAAACCTGCTTTCGAAAAAACACGCAATGTCGCCATATGGATAAATATTGATGGGGATTTTGGGGCCAAGCCCTGAAAAAATCGGGATGCCCGTAAACGCACCAAGCGGGATGGTGATGGGCGCTTTGATAAGGTCATTAAGCGTAGACATGGTCACACGCCCGATAAGCTTGCTAAGAGTGTTGATTTGAACCGAGTTAGCTTGAATCATACTTATCCGTCCAGCGCTGTCAGTAACGATATGAATAAGGTCGTCATAGGTTATGTTTTGGTTCATCGCCTCGGTTATGGCAACATTCATCGCCTTGTTGGCATAAACCGTTACCTGCGACGAGCTTGTGCGCGTAAGCATAGGTGTCGCGATAAAATGCATATACGCAAAAAACAGCCCAAACACAACCAAAAAAATGGCCAAAAATTTGACCACTCTTTTGCGCCTCCGCAGATTAATACACCCTATCGCGCGTTTCATATTTAAGTTTATGCAGCGCGCTTTTAGATTAGACTTAGCACAATTTTTAAACGCCTTTCTTCTTGCATTTGTTGCCACGCCTTGTATTTATGCGCGTTTATAAAAACTGCAATTTTGATATAAATTTATGAAAATAATGCAATATTTTTATATTTTTAGCGCGTTTTTGCGTTTTATTGCTTTTTTGTTTTGCTTGACGTTAAAAGTGCAACAAGATAACTTAAACCAATTGAAAGTGAAATTCCAACCGCCGTTGCCATCAATCCTCCGCCAAGCGCACCAAACAGCCCGTCCGTTTTTGCGCCATTAACAGCGCCCTGAGCTAGCGAATTTCCAAACCCGATAATCGGCACTGTTGCTCCTGCGCCCGCCCATTCTATTACATAGTTATAAAGGCCAAAGCCGCCAAGCACTGCGCCTATCATCAAAAACAAAACCAAGATTCTTGCCGGCGTAATTTTGGTGGTAATCATAATAATTTCGCCAATCATACAAATAGTGCCGCCAACAAACAAGACTTTTAAATACATTAACAAACTTTCAAGCATTTTTGCCTCCTAATTTTCAATTTGAACCACGTGCGCGATACACGGGATTGATTCGCCCTGTTGGTTAAGTGTTGTGCTCATAAGCGCGCCCGTTGCAACAAGCAATACTTTTCTAAACACGCCCGCTTTCATTTTTTCAAGGATGTACGAGTTCAAAACGATGGCCGAACACCCCGCGCCGCTGCCGCCCTGAAATGTCTTTTGCTCGCTGTTAAACAAACAGTGCCCGCAGTCCATATAGTTAGAGCCCAACTTAATACCGTCTTTATAAAGCAAATCCCTTAGAATATCGCTGCCTAGTTTGCCAAGGTCTCCCGTTGCGATAAGGTCATAATCGTCGGGCGTTGTTTTAGTGTCTTCAAGGAACGCCTTGATTACTTGGTGTGCGGCGGGCGACATCGCGGCACCCATGTTGGCGATATCAACAACCCCAAAATCTGTCACCTTTCCAAACGCAATGCGTGTTATCTTTGGCCCCGTTCCGTCCATCGATAAAACCGAGCACCCTGCTCCCGTGGCCGTCCATTGAGAGTATGTCGGGCGCTGGTTGCCAAATTCAAGCGGATTCCTGTATTGCCTTTCAGCCGCACTAAAATGGCTGCCCGTTAAGCACACAACCTTTTTGCCAATGCCACCACTCATAAGCCCCGCAACTGCCAAACTCTCACTCATCGTTGAACACGCACTATACACACCAATAAGCGGAATCGCAAAGTCGCGAGCGGTATAGTTGATTGAAACGATCTGGTTAAGAATGTCGCCACCAACCAAAAGGTCAACTTCATCGCGTTTAAGTTTTGCGTTTTTAAGCCCAAGTGTTAACGCCTTTTCAAAGAAAGCACGTTCGGCCTTTTCAAAAGTATTTTCGCCCATCTTATCATCAGGCGCATAGTTTTTAAGATAATCGCCAAATGGGCCAAAACCCTCTTTCTCACCAACAAACGAAGCCGACGCAATGATATGTGGTGGGTTTGTTAGTTCGTATGTTTGATTACCAAGCTTTTTATTCATATACCCCTCTTTTTCTGCATTTTTGCACTTATTTTTCAATATTTTGCCATTATTTTTATATATTACATTTAGTTTTGCGTTTTTTTAAAAATACAACGAATATAAAATTCCTTTCCAATATATTGCAAAAAACCACTAATTTGTGCCCTTAATCTTCAATATTTATATCACAAAGTTTTAATTAAAACAGTTGGATTATCCAACAAATTATGCCAACGATAAGCGAGTACGTAACGCCGTTAGCAATAACCGGCCCCGCTATATAAAACATCTTTGCGCCAAGCCCAAAAACAAGCCCCTCCTTCTTAAACTCAATTGCACACGACGCGATAGAGTTCGCAAAGCCAGAAATAGGAACAACTGTGCCCGCTCCGCCAAATCGCGCAATACAGTCAAACACACCAAACCCAGTAAGCAAAATTGTGATTGTTATAATGATAGCACTGCTCCATATGCCCACCGTTAAAATATTCATAAGTGGAAAATATGTCTTGATAATATCGCCACACATTTGGCCAAAACAACATATTGCTCCGCCAATTAGAAAAGCATGAAAAAGCGACTTAAACCAGCTCGCCTTAGGCGATTTATTTTCAACATATTCAAGATAAGATTGATTTCGTTTTTTAATATCCATAGTCACCCTCTTGCAAGTATTATTGACGCACACTAAAAAATTATTCAATATAAATATTTTTGATTTCTTTGCAAACACTACCACAAAAGGAGAATATTATGAAAAAACTGCTTACCACTTTTGTTTTAATCTTAACCGCCATTGCATTAACTGGCTGTGGAAGCGCGTCTAAAACAATGGCACGCAACCTTGATAATACCATAACCAACCTTGTTTACAGCGTAAGCAATCTTGATGTTTTAGATAATGCCACAATAAACCAAATTAAAAGCCTTAACAGCAATCAAAAAGCCGCACAATCTGCGCTTTGTTTTCTTACAAATGATAACGCGAACAACAGTATTTTTGCTAACACCACGTGCCCAGAATGCTGTCAATCTGGCGAATGCAACGAAGACAACTGTGATAATATCGACATGGCCGACTCCCCTAATAAGACCACCGATAATAGTAAAAACAAAATTATAAAAAACGCAATTTCAGGGTTAAATGTTGAAAATATTGATAAATTTTCGCAAAAAGATGATGAAATTGCAAAATTTACGGGCGAACATCCATACGCCACCAACCACCCCGATGTAAGAAAAATAGACACTGACACTGCATATGAAAGCAATGAAAACTTCTGCAAAAACAACCAAACAAACTGCGATAATTGCAATCCAATTCGTAATGAATCAATTAATATTAACCACGGTCTTTCAGGAGACGACCCCAACTCCTCCGCTAACAACGCTAACAGCAGCGCTAATAATGATAATAACACCGTCACCAGCAATATCAAAGATGACATCAGCTCCAACAATAGCACAAGCAACAACGATAACAATAATACCAGTACAGACAACTACACAAATAGCAATACGAACTCAGACAAAAATGACGCTGTCGACACAGCTGACAATCGAAATAATGACACCACCAAAAACAACTCCATCGGCATTAACAGCGAAAATATTACCGACGGCGACGCCAATAAAATTTTAAACCATACGGGCATCACAACGGGCGGCACCGATATTGACACCAGCACGTCAACCAACTCAATCTACAGCGATCTTGCAACCAGTTCGGCGCGCATAAGCGAACTTATCGCCGACCTAGTTAAAGTCCGCACCGTAATTATGCTTTATATAAGCGATCTATATAACGGCTCAATTACTCTCAGTCAAGACGAAATTAATGCTATTAATTCATACGCAAATATCATAAAAGAGTCTACGGCGTATCTTAAAAGCAACCAAGGGACGGTTAAAAATCACCTAGCCGAGGCCACCAACTTTGGCAATACGGACGGCTACGCAAGCCTTGCTAACAGCCACATCATCCGCGCGACTGAGGTGCTTAACACGCGGGGCGCAAAAATCGAACCGGCCGTTGTTGCAACGATGAACATTATCGACATCCTTAAAACCAACGTTGAAAATGCCAAGTCGCAGATTACAACTGGCAATTCAAGCAGCACCAACCCCGCATCAAACACGACTGGGGACATGAAAAACCAAAATACCAACACGTCGCAGATTTTAGAGGGCAACGTTGCAAACGCCAGTTTTGAAGGCAGTGGACTTTTTGGCGGCGGCTCCCCTAACTACACGATGAATAACCCATACAATATGGGCGTCAACGGGCAAAACTATGGATTCGGCGCATACCCTTATGGCGCAAACGTTGGCGCTGGGATGATAAATGGCATGGCCTACCCATATGGAATGGGCGGTAATGGTG
>USTX01000002.1 GCA_900557655.1 uncultured Eubacteriales bacterium | reverse complement strand
CGATTTTAAAAAATAAATTATTAAAAAACAAATTAAATATTAAATGTAATAAATTAACAAATATTGAAATTATTAATAAATTATTAATTAGTATAAATATTATCAAATTAATATGGGTGTTTACAAATCTACGAACGCGCGTAAACTATAATAAAAAAGGGGATTATTATGAAAAAGAAAAATGTTGAAATAACAAAAACTATGACTATTGAAAAGGTTATTGGCCTTGATGAAAACGTTGTGCCTATTCTTTTAGGATTTGGCCTGCATTGCCTTGGCTGCCCAATGAGCAGGGCGGAAAGCCTTGAAGAGGCCTGCATGGTTCACGGCATTGACTGTGACATGCTTGTAAGCAAACTTAACGAATACTTCCAAGGAAAATAATTAAAACCGAAAACCTAAACCACATTTTGAGTATATCTTTGTTCGGGCGTTAAAGCTTAAAGTATAGGTGTAAAAGTTTAAAATATATGCAAAAGGTGTGCGGGCTAGAAAAAGAGTTGGGGGCAAAGATGAACAAGTTTGTTGGAGAGAATTTAAAGGCGCTTAGGCTGGCACACGGGCTTGAAACGGACGAGGCGTCGGGCGTTTTGGGCGTTAGTGAGGCAACGTATTTGGCATATGAAGAGTCCCGCGAGATGCCAAGCCTTGACATTTTAAAGCGTGCGGGCGAGTTTTATGATGTTATTCCGGCCGATTTGTTTGGCAAGATAGACATTGCTCAAATAGGACACATGAATACGGAGTTGGCAACGGCGATAGATGCTAAAAGCGCTAACAATGATGACAATAAGGTTAACAGCGCAGCCGCAGATAATTTGAATGTAAATAGTGCGAATGAAAGCGGCGATGCGATTGACGGCGTGACGGTGAATAGCGTTAAAGCTGACGGTGTGGCTAAACAAAAGGCATCCCAAAAGGCGTCACCAAAGGCGTTTGACGTTGCGATTTTGGCGCTTTCGGCGTTGTGTGCGCTGATAACCGTTGGGTACTTTTTTGAGATTGGCAAGTATTCAGTTAATATTTCAACCGCAAGTGATATGGTTATCTCTGGGTACGAGACCATCACAAGTTATAACTACTTTAATTTGATGGGGTTAAGCACGCCGTGCCTTGTTTTTGGCATACTGCTTTTGGCGGTAATTTTGTGGGATATAATTGACAGTATTTTGCTTTTGTCAGTTAAAGATTTGCGCAGGGGCTTGTATATTAAAATCAGCAAGATAATAAGGCTTGTTACGGGAATTGTTAGCACCCTTGCGATGATACTCTTTCTTGGCGTTGCGGCACAAAAAATCGGGGCCATTGTTAATGCAATGGAAGAGATTGAAGGCGTAAGATACGTCTTGCAGGAACTTGACGGCTTTGGGTATTTTTCAGTGTTTATTATCGCGCTGTTGGTTGTAAAGGCTGTGGCATTCGCTAAGGTTCTGACGTGAATATAACCAAGTCGCCTAACTCGGGCGATGTGGTGGGTGTTGATACTACAATAAAACAAACCAGCAAACAAATTGAAGAAAAATCAATCATTAATTAAGTGGGCATATGCCCATTTTTTGTTTTTACAAAATAAACCTTGAAAAATTTTATTAGATATGCTAATATAATGGTGTTAGAAATAATTTAAATGAAAATTTAATTGTTTTTGATCTGTTAAGCAATAAAAAAATTGGCAGGTTTGGGGGTTTATATGAGGTTTAAAAAGGCGAAAGCGGCGCTTGCGGCTGCATTGGTGGCGGGGGCGTGTGTGATGGGCGTTGGATGTCAGCGTAACAGAACGTATGACTATAAAACCATTACGGTTTATGATGCGCTTGATGAGAACAGGCCTTATCAATTCACTTATCGTGAATATAATTATCTTATCCAACACATTGGTGAAAACGAAGAAGACCAGCAGATGATTTGTCATCGCGTGGAGAAGTGGGGGTTGTCGCCCGATTTAAGCTTTGTGAACGTGCAAACGGAGTGCGGGCGCAATTTTAAAATCGCCCTTAAAAAAGTGACGGGCGAAGACACAAAGCTTGGTGCGCGAGAATATATAGAGATGACTCCAGATAATGTTACCCTTGTGTGTATTGAGGAAAAAGGCTTTCAATATAAGGGCTTTTTAAACAGTAAGTGCGTCGACGAGCAATGGGAGCAAGAAAAGTAATATTTGATTATTTTGATTAAATAAAATATTTTAATAAAAACAAAAATGATTAATCGTTAAAAGTTAATTATAAGTTATTGATAAATATAAATCATTATAGATAAATTCAAATTAAAAAAAGATATTCATTGTGGGTGATGAATATCTTTTTGTTTTTATTGGTCAGGTTTTTGTTCGCCTTTAAGGTTATAAATTTTGCCATTTTCATATTTGCACCACCAGTTAGGGTTATTCCCGGGCAAGTCGGCCAAAATTTCGGCGTCAGTTAAATCGTTACGTTCGCGCAATTTTAGGTGAGAAACGTCAATAGGGGTTACGCATTGAGTGCCCCCTTGAAAATTAAAGACCTCAACCATAAAAGTGTTGTCGCGGATTTCGGGCAAAACGATGGCGCCGTCCATCCCCACTCTAACACCCAAGGCTTCGGTTTTGGGCGTGGTTTTAATAATGGTTACAGAATCAAGATACTGCATAAAAAATTCTCCTTTTAATTATCTAAAATTAGGGGTGTAGTTATTTTTAAAATTCCATTTGGCCAGACGACACACCCTACATGGCAATTAAAAAGTTCACCAGCGTGGTCGCCACTACCTTCCATTTTTATTGAGATTTGTACTCTTTGGCCATACTTATCTAACGTTTTTAGTTTATACAAACCATCATTAAAAGCATTATAAACTTTTTCATAAATATTAAACTGAACCGATTGATAATCTTCCTTGCTAAATCCCATACTTTTCATCATTCTTGTTTTGTTTTGTTCTGTGAATAAATATTTAACAATTTTACTCAATGGTGAGTGAATTCTTAAATTTGGGTTGAAATGTGATAGTATAAGGCATTTGCAATTACGATGCCCAAAAATTGGAAAGTTGTCACTTCTAAAAATAGTTTTATTTAGGGCTACACAATATATGCAGGTGCGTGAACCATCATCATATTCGGCTATCCCATTGCAGGTTTCCAAATCTAGGCTAGAAGTGCTAATGCGTTTTACCCAGAGAACGCCCCCAAGAATTTTTGAAAGTTTTTTAACAATATCATTTTCAAAATACATAATGATTTTACCTCCAAAAGTGTTATTAAGTCAATGAAAATATATTTATTAACATTATTATATCATAAGGAAAGTTGGCTGTTGCAAAAGTGTGACACTTAGATTGAAAAAAGTTAGAAAAAATTTGAAAAAAGTCTTGACACGCGGCCGTGTGTTAAGTATAATAGGTACGCTGAACTATGGGGTGAAGTAGGAAGTTACTTATGCATTTGGCTGGTGTGTAAGAGAATTTCTGCTGACAAGAGTGCTGGCAAGACTGGTGCGACAGCGTCTTAACCTACGTGTTATGCTTGTTCAGGGCAGGGTTAAGAAGAGTTGGAAAAAAATTGGAGGAATTAAATGGCAACACAAAAAATGAGAATTAATTTAAGAGCGTTTGACCATGAACTTGTTGACAGTGCGTCTGCAAGAATTGTGGAAACCGCTAAAAAAGCAGGCGCTAAGGTTTCTGGTCCTATTCCTATGCCTACTGAAAAAGAAGTGGTAACTATTCTTCGTTCACCACACAAACATAAGGACTCTCGTGAGCAATTCGAGATTAGAACACACAAAAGATTGATTGATATCTATAATCCATCAGCAAAAACCGTGGATTCACTTATGAAGATTGACCTTCCAGCAGGCGTAGATATCAAGATTAAGTTATAGGAGGAAGATTGATGAAAAACGCAATATTAGGCAAAAAGATTGGCATGTCGCAAATCTTCACACCAGCAGGTCAAGTTATTCCTGTAACTGTGGTAGAGGCTGGCCCATGCAAAGTTAGCCAAATTAAAACAATTGAAAAAGATGGTTACGAAGCCGTTCAGCTTGCATTTGCTGACACAAAAGCTAACCGTCTTAACAAACCTGAATTAGGGCATTTAAAGAAAGCAAATATCGAGCCTAAAAAATATCTTAAAGAGTTTAAGATTTCAGCCGAAGGTTTAGAGCTTGGAAGCGAGATTAAATGTGACGTATTCAAAGCCGGAGATATCGTTGACGTTTCTGGTTACAGCAAGGGGCATGGTTTCAGTGGCGTTATCAAACGTTGGAACGCTCACCGCTTGCCAATGACTCACGGTGCGGGTCCAGTTCACCGCGAACCCGGTTCACTTGCAGCAAACAGTGACCCATCAAGAGTTTTCAAAAACAGAAAACTTCCTGGGCAATATGGTAATGAGAAAGTTACTATTCAAAATCTAGAAATTGCAAAAGTTGACGTAGAACGCAATTTGCTTTTGGTTAAGGGTGCTATCCCTGGCGCAAAGGGCAGCGTTGTTACTATCGCTTCAGCAGTTAAGGCTTAAAAGGAGGAATAAGTTCAATGCAAACTAAGGTTTTAAACATTAAAGGCGAAGAAGTTGGAAAAGTTACTTTAAAAGACAATGTTTTTGGCGTAGCTTACAACGAAGCCCTTATTCACCAAGTTGTTGTTGCCTATCTTGCTAATGGCAGACAGGGAACAAAGTCAACCCTAACCCGCAGTGAGGTTAGAGGTGGCGGACGCAAACCTTGGCGTCAAAAAGGTACGGGTAATGCTCGTCAGGGCTCTATCCGCGCTCCACAATGGATCAAAGGTGGCGTTGTGTTCGCACCAAAGCCACGCGATTTCTCTAAAAAGGTTAACAAACAAATGAAGCAACTTGCTTTCGTAAGCGCTTTAAGTGAGGCGGCTCGCGAAAAGAACATCATCGTTTTAGACGAGCTTGTTATGAGCAAACCTAACACGAAAGAATTTGCTAACATTCTTGCTAACATCAAGGCAGACAAACGCGTGTTGGTTGTTACCGAAGAAAACAACACTAACGTTTATCTAAGTGCGCGTAACATTGACAAAGTTGCAGTAACGCCAGCCGCGCTTGCTTGCACCTATGACATTGTTGTTGCTGACAAAATCGTTGTAACCAAGGCTGCGCTTAAATCTATCGAGGAGGCAAACAAATAATGACAGCACATGACATTATCATTCGCCCAGTTTTAAGTGAAAAGACCTATGCAGATATTGCTAACAAGAAATACACTTTCGAGGTCGCTAAGGGCGCAAACAAAACCCAAATCAAACAAGCAGTTGAAGAAGTTTTCGGCGTTAAAGTTGCAAGCGTAAACACTGCTAACGTTTATGGAAAAATTAAAAGACAAGGAAAGCACGAAGGACTAACGGGTAACTTTAAAAAAGCAATCGTTACATTGACGGCTGACAGCAAGTCAATCGCGTTCTTTGACAGCCTTTCATAATTGATAGGAGATTTTAACTATGGCATTAAAACAATTTAAGCCGATAACCGCGGGGCACAGATTTAGAAAAGCGCCATCATTTGAAGAGGTAACAACCTCTACTCCTGAAAAGTCTTTGCTTGAAACCAAGAAAAAGACGGGTGGCCGCAACGCTAGCGGAAAATTGACCGTTCGCCACATCGGTGGTGGAAACAGACAAAAATATCGTGTTATCGATTTCAAACGCGATAAAGATGGTATCCCTGCAAAAGTCGCAACTATTGAATACGACCCTAACCGCAGCGCATACATCGCATTACTTCATTATGCTGATGGTGAGAAAAGATATATCCTTGCTCCTATCGGTTTAAACGTTGGTGACACTGTAACAAGTGGCGTTAACGCTGAAATCAAAGCAGGTAACTGCTTAGCCCTTGATAACATCCCAGTAGGTTCAATTGTTCATAACATTGAGTTCCAACCAGGCCGTGGTGGCAAGATCGCAAGATCAGCTGGTATCAGCGCTCAGTTTATGGCAAAAGAGGGCAAATATGCTACTTTGCGTATGCCAAGTGGCGAAATGAGAAAAGTGCTTCTTACTTGCCGCGCGACGATTGGTCAAGTTGGCAACGTTGAACACGAAATCGTTTCATTAGGTAAAGCTGGCCGCACCCGTCATATGGGTACAAGACCAACCGTTCGTGGTTCGGTTATGAACCCAGTTGATCACCCACATGGTGGTGGTGAAGGTAAGTCACCTGTTGGTCACGCTGGCCCAATGACTCCTTGGGGTAAACCTGCTATGGGTTATAAGACTCGCAAGAAGAAAAACAAATCAAACAAATTTATGGTAAAGAGAATTAACTAGGAGGCAAATGAACAATGAGTAGAAGTGTTAAAAAAGGCCCTTATATTGCTGAAAGCCTACTTAAAAAGATTAATGAGCTTAACGCGAAAAACGAAAAGAAAGTTATCAAAACTTGGTCTCGTTCTTCAACTATCAGCCCAGAAATGGTAGGACATACTATCGGGGTTCACGACGGAAGAAAACATGTTCCAGTTTATGTAACCAGCGAAATGGTTGGCTATAAACTTGGCGAATTTGCCCCAACAAGAACCTTTAAAGGTCACAAAGGCGCAAGCACAACTAAGGGAGGCAAGTAATAATGGCAACTAGAATGAGAGAAAAGGCTGTTGCAAGAAAAGAAAACGCTGACAAGCGCGCTCACGCAACTGCTAAATACCTTAGAATTTCTCCAAGCAAGGTTAGAATTGTTTTGAACGTTATTCGTGGTAAAAATTATGAAGACGCTGTTGCAATTTTAAAGAATATGCCTAACAGCGGTGCTGAATACGCACTGAAAGTATTAGAAAGTGCGGGCGCTAATGCTGAAAACAACCTTGGACTTAACAAAAATGAGCTTATCGTTAGCGAATGTTTTGCTGACGGCGGCCCAATTTTGAAAAGATTCCAACCAGTAAGCAAAGGCCGTGCACATTCAATTAAGAAAAGAACAAGCCACATTACCATCGTTTTGGATGTAGCAAAGTAGGAGGAAAAGTATGGGACAAAAAGTTAATCCACACGGACTAAGAGTTGGTGTTATCCAAGGTTGGGATAGCCAATGGTATGCTTCAAAGAAAGACTTTTCTAAGTTTTTGCTTGAAGACAAAAAGATTCGTGAATTTTTAAAAACAAACTATAAAAACTTTGGTATTTCTAAGGTTGTTATTGACCGTGCTGAAAACAAAGTTATGGTTTCAATCTATACTTCAAGACCGGGGCTTGTTATCGGTCAAAAGGGTGCGGGCGTTGAGGCTATTAAGGCCGAGCTTAGCAAGATTGCAGCTGGTAAAAACGTATTCATTAACGTAATGGAAATCAAATCACCTGATTTTGATGCACAACTTGTTGCTGAAAGCATTGCAAGTCAGCTTGAAAATCGTGTTGGTTTCAGACGCGCTATGAAACAGGCCTTAAATCGTTGCTTAAAAGCAGGGGTTCAAGGTATCAAAATTATGGTTGGCGGTCGTCTTGACGGCGCTGATATCGCAAGAAGCGAATTTTATCAAGAAGGTTCACTTCCTCTTCAAACTTTAAGGGCAAACATTGACTATGGTTTTGCTGAGGCACATATCTATGGCAAACTTGGCGTTAAAGTTTGGATCTATAAGGGTGAAGTTCTTGGTAAAAAGAATTTAACTAATACTCAAGGAGGAAACACTCATGTTGATGCCTAAAAGAGTAAAAAGAAGAAAACAACAACGTGGTCGTATGACCGGTGTTGCAACCCGTGGTAACAAGATTTGCCATGGCGAATACGGTATTGTGGCGCAAGAGCCATGCTGGATCACCTCTAACCAAATTGAGGCAGCACGTATTGCTATGACGCGTTACACAAAACGTGGTGGGCAAGTTTGGATCAACATCTTCCCACACAAACCAGTTTCAAAGAAACCTGCTGAAACTCGAATGGGTTCTGGTAAAGGTTCTCCTGAATATTGGGTAGCGGTTGTTAAACCAGGCAGAGTAATGTTTGAAATCGGCGGAGTTAAAGAAGAAATCGCTCGCGAGGCTCTTCGTCTTGCAACTCACAAACTTCCTTGCAAATGCAAAATTGCAAGAAAAGAAGACTTAGAAGTTGCTGAAAATGTTAACAAGGAGGATAAGGCATAATGAACGCGAAAGAATTACAAAATCTTACTAACAACGAGCTTGCTGACAAACTTTCAAGCTTAAAGCAAGAGTTGTTTAACCTAAGATTTTCTCATGCAACGGGCAATTTGTCTAACCCTCTTGCAATCAACACTTGCAAAAAGAACATTGCTAAGGTTAAAACGGTTATCCGCGAAAGAGAATTAGGTATTGCTAAAAGCCAACCAGAAAAGGTTGAAACCAAATCTAAGAAGGCAAGAGGTTAATCCAAATGGCAGAAAGAACTGAAAGAAAAACAAGAATTGGTATTGTTTCAAGCAATAAGATGGACAAGACCATTACCGTAGAAGTGCATGAAAAAGTTAAGCACCCAATCTACAAGAAAACAATCAACAAAACAACAAAACTTAAAGCACACGACGAAAAGAATGAGTGCGACATCGGGGATACCGTTGAAATCGCTGAAACTCGTCCTTTAAGCAAAGACAAACGTTGGCGTCTTGTTAGAATTGTTGAAAAAGTAAAATAACGAAGGCAAGGAGAAAAGATTATGATTCAACCACAAACCAGATTAAAAGTTGCTGATAACACTGGTGCGCGTGAGTTAATGTGCATACAGGTTGTTGGTGGGTCTTTTAGAAGAAGTGGCAACATAGGTGATGTTATCGTTGCATCAGTTAAAAGTGCTATTCCCGGTGGCTCTGTTAAAAAGGGTGACGTTGTTAAAGCCGTAATCGTTAGAACTGTTAAAGGTATTCGTCGTGCTGACGGAAGCCATATTAAGTTTGACGACAATGCTGCTGTTATCATCGACAACCAAAAGCAGCCAAAAGGGACTCGTATCTTTGGGCCTATCGCGCGCGAACTTCGTGATAAAGATTATATGAAAATTATTTCGCTTGCGCCCGAAGTTATTTAGGAGGATTTAGGATAATATGAAAAATATTAGTGTCAAATCAGGCGACAATGTTGTTGTTATTGCTGGCAAAGATAAATCTAAAACCGGTAAGGTAATGGCTGCTAGCCCAAAACTTGGAAAAGTTATTGTTGAAGGCGTTAACATCGTAAGTCGTCATAGCAAACCAAGGTCGGCGCAAGACCATGGCGGCATTATCAAACACGAAGCACCAATTGATGCAAGCAATGTTATGGTAATCTGCCCTAAGTGTGGCAAGGCTACACGTGTTCGTCATCAAGTTGTTGATGGCAAAAATGTTCGCGTTTGTAAATGTGGCGAAGTTTTAGACAAGGCCTATGCAAAGAAAGCAGACAAGGCTGAGGCTAAAAAGACTACCGCTAAAAAGCAAACAAAAGCAAAGGCCCAGACAGAAGCAAAGGCTGAAAAAGCACCTGTAAAAAAGGCACCCGCTAAGAAAGCCGAAGCAAAAATCGAGGCAACTAAGGCAAGCAAAACCGCTGCTAAACCAGCAGTAAGAAAAGCCAAGAAGGATGTTTAAGGTAGGTAAATTATGGAAAACAGACTTAATGATAAATATGTAAAAGAAGTTGTTCCAGCGCTTGTTAAAGAGTATGGCTACAAAAACATCAACGAAGTTCCAAAACTTGAAAAAATCGTTTTGAACATGGGTCTTGGCGATGTTAAAGATAACAGCAAAAGCTTTAACCTTGCTGTTGAAGAGCTTGCAACAATCGCTGGTCAAAAACCAGTTGTAACCAAGGCTAAAAAGTCAGTTGCTAACTTTAAAGTTCGTGAAGGACAAAAAATTGGCGCGAAGGTTACTCTTCGTGGCGAAAGAATGTATGAATTTTTTGATAAATTCATTAGCATTGCATTGCCACGAGTTCGTGACTTTAGGGGCGTAAGCGCAACGGCGTTTGACGGACGTGGTAACTATTCTTATGGCGTTCGCGAACAACTTATCTTCCCTGAAATTGTTTACGACAAAATTGAAAAGATTAGAGGTTTTGACATCTGTTTTGTAACAACTGCTAAAACTGATGACGAAGCTCGCAGCCTATTAAAACTTATGGGGATGCCATTTAAGGCATAACGCAAGGAGAGAAATTATGGCAAAAACATCATTGAAAAACAAACAAGCTAAGCCTCAAAAGTTTGGCACTCGTGAATACACTCGCTGCACGATGTGTGGTCGTCCACACGCCGTTTTGAAAAAATACGGTATCTGCAGGGTATGTTTTAGAGAACTCGCTTATAAAGGTGAAATTCCTGGCGTTAAAAAGGCAAGCTGGTAAGGAGGAAAAGAAAATGAGTATTAATGTAACAGATCCAATCGCTGATATGCTTACAAGAATAAGAAACGCGCAAACTGCTCGTCATGACAATGTTTCTATTCCTGCATCAGCTATGAAAAAATCTATCGCTCAGATTTTAAAAGAAGAAGGCTTTATTGCTGACTTTGCTGAAACTGAAGACGGGTCTATGCGTAACATCGTTGTTACCTTAAAGTATGGCCCAAAAGGCGAGAAAGTTATCTCTGGTCTTAAAAGAATTTCAACCCCAGGGCTTAGGGTTTATGCAAACGCCGGAGAGCTTCCTAAGGTTTTAGGCGGCCTTGGCATCGCAATCATTTCAACCAGCAAGGGTGTTATGACTGATAAAAATGCAAGAAAATTAAATGTTGGTGGCGAAGTGCTCGCCTACATTTGGTAAGGAGGAGTCTATGAGCAGAATTGGTAAATTACCTATTATTCTTCCAGCAGGCGTTACTCTTGACCAAACAACTGAGGGCGACGTTATCGTTACTGGACAAAAAGGTACATTAAGGCAATGGATTGACAGTTGTATAACTGTTAAAAAAGAGGCTCTTGATGGCAAAACCGTTGTAACCTTAACTCGTGCTAATGACCAGAAAGAGGTGCGCGCTAAACACGGTTTATACCGCGCGCTTATCGCAAATATGGTTAAAGGCGTAACGGAAGGGTACAGCAAATCACTTATCGTTAACGGCGTTGGTTTTAAGGTAGCCGTAAGTGGAAATAAATTAACTATGAACCTTGGTTTAAGCCACCCAGTAGTAGTTGAAATCCCACAGGGCATTACCGTTACAATCCCAGCCGCAAACGAAATCAAGGTTGAGGGTATTGACAAAACTTTTGTTGGTCAGTTCGCAGCCGATATTAAGGCAGTTAAGCCTATTGAGCCATATCACGGTTATGGTATTAGATACTCAACCGAAGAGGTTCACTTAAAAGAAATCAAAAAAAGCGGTAAAAAGAAATAAGGAGAAAGGGAATGGTTAGTAAGATAAATAAAAATGAATTAAGAAAAGCTAAGCATAACAGAATTCGCAACACCCTTAGCGGGACAAGCGAAAGACCTCGTTTAAATGTTTACCGTTCAACTTCAAACATCTATGCTCAAATAATTGATGACACAACGGGCAAAACCCTTGCAAGTTCGTCAAGCCTTGACAAAGGGTTGGTTGAAACATTAAAAGGCCTTAACAAAAAGGCACAAGCAGAAAAAGTCGGCGAAGATATTGCTAAAAAAGCCAAAAAAGCAAAGATTAAAAACGTTGTTTTTGATCGTGGCGGCTATATCTACACTGGGCGCGTGGCAAGCCTTGCTGAGGGTGCACGTAAAGCCGGTCTTGAGTTTTAAGGAGAAAGATAATGGCAGAAGTTAGAAACGAAAACAAAGAAAGAAAACCAAATGCTGACAGAAAACCAAGAAGAGATCGCAATCAAGCTCCAAAAGTTGTTGACGAGTTTGACAGCAAAATGGTTAATGTTAACCGTATCTCTAAAACCGTAAAAGGTGGACGCAAAATGCGTTTTAACGCCTTGGTTGTTGTTGGTAACCGCAAGGGCAAAGTTGGTATCGGTATGGGTAAAGCAACCGAAGTTTCTTTGGCTATTGAAAAGGCAACCGTTGCTGCAAAACGCAACATTATCGAAGTTGCTATGAAGGGAACAACTATCCCTCATGAAATCGATGGTATCTTTGAAACAACTAAGATCATTATGATGCCAAGCAAAGAAGGTAATGGTGTTATCGCTGGTGGTGCGGTTCGTGACGTTGTTGAGCTTGCTGGTATCCGTGATATCACAACAAAACTTTATGGCTCTAACAACCCAGTCAACTGCGTTAAGGCTACTTTTGAAGGTCTAAAACAACTTAAAACCGCAGAACAACTTGCACATCTTCGTGGTGTAAGCGTGGAACAAATTGGATAGGAAGGTAAAAAAGATGGCTGAAAAAGTTGGAACTTCTAAAAAAGAAGTGTATAATGAACCTAAACTAAAAATAACTTTGGTTAAAAGCCTTAATGGCAGACTTGCTAAGCAAAAGAAAACTTGCGAAGCACTTGGGTTAACCAAATTACATCAAACCGTTATTAAGAACGATAACGATGCTACTCGTGGTATGATCTTCGTTGTTAAACACTTGGTTACGGTGGAAGAAGTTAAATAAAAAGAGGAGCTTATTTATGAAACTACACGAATTATCACCTGCACCTAACTCAACCAAAGCCCCAAAACGCCTTGGTCGTGGTATTGGCTCAGGTACTGGCAAAACTGCTGGTAAGGGTCATAAAGGTCAAAACGCAAGAAGCGGCGGTGGAGTTAGACCTGGATTTGAGGGCGGCCAAATGCCTTTAATTCGTCAACTTCCTAAACGTGGTTTCACTAACAATTGGAGAAAGGAATACACAACCATTAATGTTAGTGACCTTGAACAGTTTGAAGCTGGCACAACCGTTACCGCACAAATGCTTAAAAATAAAGGTGTTATCTCTAAAATTGAAGCTTACGGACTTAAAGTTCTTGGTAATGGTAATCTTACTAAGGCTTTAACCGTTAAAGCACAAAAATTTACCCAATCAGCGGCTGACAAAATCAGCAAGGCTGGCGGGTCAATTGAGGTGGAATAATGTTTAAAACCTTAGCAAGTGCGTTCAAAACCCCTGAACTTAGGAAAAAGATTTTAATTACTCTTTTACTTCTACTTATCTATCGAGTTGGCTGTTATTTGCCAGTTCCAGGGATTTTGCCTGACACATACTCAGCCCAAGTTGGAGACGGAGCCTCTTTACTTACTCTGCTTAACGCTGTTACTGGTAGCGCATTGAGTAACGGTGCGTTTTTGGCGCTTGGCGTTACGCCGTATATTAACGCGTCAATCATCGTTCAGTTGTTAACAGTTGGTATCCCTGCTCTTGAAAGGCTTTCAAAGCAAGGCGAAGATGGCAAAGAAAAAATCAACCTTATAACGAAAATTGTTGCGCTTGTGCTTGCAGTAGCGCAGGGTATTGGTATCGTTTTGGGCTTTGGCACAAAGTGTTTGGCACCAATCTTTGGTGAAAACTTGTTATGGCTCACGGCAGTATTTGTTGTGTTAATTCTTGTTGCAGGAACTTGCTTTACGATGTGGCTTGGAGACAGAATTACTGACCAAGGCATCGGCAACGGCTTGTCTTTGATTATCTTTATTGGTATCATCGCAAGTGTTGGTATTTCACTTACCAACGCGGTTGTAAGCATCTTTGGTGGCAACCTTAACGCACTTTGGGAGCTTTTGGGCTTCCTTGCTATGGTATTTGTTGTGTTTACGCTTATCGTTTTCTTCGATTTAGCAGAACGCAAAATTCCAGTGCAATACGCAAAACAAATTAAAGGCAGAAAAATGTATGGCGGGCAGTCTAGTTATATTCCGCTTAAAATCAACGCTAACGGCGTTATGCCAATCATCTTTGCAACGGCTATCATAACCTTCCCGAACCTTATTATGCAGCTTTGCGGGGTAACTCGTGACAGTGGCTGGTTCGCGAAATTCTATTATGATTATCTTGGCGCTGGTGGTTGGGTTTATAGCATCTTGGTTGGCTTGCTTATTTTGGGATTTGCATACTTTTATGCACAAATTCAATTCAATCCAGCCGACGTTAGTCAAAACATTCAACAAAATGGCGGGTTTATCCCTGGCGTAAGGCCGGGCAGACCAACGGTTGACTATCTTTCAAAGATAAGCAAACGTATAACGCTTTTTGGTGCAATATTCTTAGCCTTTATTGCTATCGTTCCTTCAATCGTGTTCCAAGCGGTGGTGGGCGGCTCGATTGGCTTGCTTAACGCCTTTACGGCAACGGGTATGCTTATCGTTGTAAGCGTTGCAATAGAACTTAACACTCAACTTAATGCACAAATTCTTATGAAGCGTCATAAGAACTTGTTATAAAACAATTGGCTGCACCTGCCCTAAACATAGGGTGGGTGCGAAAACTGTTTTAAAAATTTAAATGGTTAGGATACTTAGTTTAAACTTTTAAAACAGATGGATAAAAAGGGAAGATTTATGAACTTAATCATTATCGGCGCGCCGGGCTCAGGAAAGGGCACTCAGGCAGCAAAAATCTGCAGCGAGTTTAACATCGCACATATCTCAACGGGCAATATGCTTAGAGAAGCGATTGCCAAAGGCACCCCCGAAGGTAAACTGGCAAAAGAGATTATAGACAAGGGTAACCTTGTTGACGATGAAGTCATTTTTAAGATGCTTAACCGCAGGGTTAGTGAAGATGATTGCGCGAACGGATTTTTACTTGATGGTGTTCCGCGTAACAAATCTCAAATTGAGTTTGTTGAAAAACTGGGTATTGATAAGGTTATCTTTATTGATGTTAAATTTGGTGACATTATAAAGCGCTTAACCAGTCGCAAAACTTGCGTTGGTTGTGGGGGTACGTTTATTGAAGGCGACCTTAAAACTGACGATTGTCCGCGTTGTGGCAAAAAGGTACACACTCGCGATGATGACAAGGTTGAGGTGATTGAAAAACGCCTTGACACGTACGTTAAGCAGACCGCGCCTGTTGTTGACTTTTATAAGGCAAAGGGCAAGGTTATAACTATTAACGGTAATCAGTCGATTGAAAAAGTTTATGAAGATATTTCTAAGGCACTAAAAAATGGTAACTGTTAAAACGCAAGAACAAATTGAGCTTATGCGAGAGGCTGGCAAGATCGTTGGCGAGGTGCTTTTGCTTATGGAGAAAGAGGCAAAACCCGGAATTTCAACAAAGGCTCTTGACAAAATTGCGTATGAGTATATAATTAGTAGGGGTGCAAAACCAAGTTTTTTGCACTATAATGGTTTTCCTGCAACCATTTGCGCGTCAATTGATGACGTGGTGGTTCATGGCTTTCCAAGTGAAAAGGATATTCTTAAAGAGGGTATGCTTTTGTCAGTAGACGTTGGGGCTATTTATCACGGGTGGCACGGAGATGCAGCGCGCACGTTTGCTATTGGCAAGGTGAGCGACGAAAAACAAAAATTATTAGACGTAACACGCCAAAGTTTTTTTGAGGGTATCAAAGGAATTAAGGCTGGAAGCCGTCTTGGCGACATTGGTGCGCAAGTACAGCACTGTGTTGAAAAGCACGGATTTAGCGTGGTTCGCGATATGGTTGGGCATGGTATTGGCAACCATATGCACGAGGCACCAAACGTCCCTAACTATGGCACAGCGGGGACTGGGATGAAGCTTGAAGCGAATATGACGATTGCCATAGAGCCGATGGTTAATGCCGGAACTTGGCGCCTTAAAATGAATGGGTGGGACCATAGAACTGCCGACGGGCGTCCGTCAGCACATTATGAAAATACGGTTTTGATAACCGAAAACGGTGTGGAAATTTTAACACAATCAAGCAAGGGGGAAATAGATGAGCAAAGACGATGTTATTGAAACTGAGGGGGTAGTGGTTGAGGCTATGCCTGGGGCTACCTTTAAGGTTAAACTAGCAAACGGCCATATCATCAACGCATATCTTTCGGGCAAATTGTGGAAAAACTTTATCCACGTTTATGAGGGCGACACTGTTAAACTTGAAATTTGCCCTTATGATTTAACCCGTGGCCGAATAATTTGGAGACAAAAATAGTAAAAGGAGAAACTAAAATGAAAGTAAGACCAAGTGTAAAACCTATCTGCGATAGTTGCAAGGTTATTAAAAGAAATGGCAAGTTAAGAGTAATTTGCGATAAGTATCCTAAACATAAACAGGTTCAGGGTTAATTTTTCGGGCAAAGCGATTTGCCTTTAAATTTGAAAATTACGCGGGCTTGGGCGGCATAGAAATTAACACTTTCTACCAAGACGCGAAAAAACATAAACAAACAATTTTTTTGGAGGATAAAAATGGCTCGTATCGCTGGTGTGGATTTACCAAATGAAAAGCGTGTTGAAGTTGGGCTAACCTACATTTATGGCGTAGGACTTAAAACTTCACAAAAGATTTTGGCAGAAACCAAAATCGACCCAAACACAAGGGTAAAAGATTTAACTGAAACCGATATCACTAAAATCCGTGAGTATCTTGATAAGCACGTTCGCGTTGAGGGTGACCTTAAACGTGACGTAGCGATGGACATTAAGGGATTGATGGAAATTGGTTCATATCGCGGAATTAGACACAGAAAAGGACTTCCAGTTCGCGGACAAAGAACTCATAGCAATGCTAGAACAAGAAAAGGTCCACGTTCAAGTTCAATTAAGAAGAAATAAAGGAGAATTTTATGGCACAAGTTAAGAAAACCACAACTAAAAAGCGTAAGATTACTACCAATGTTGATAAGGGCATTGTGCACGTTCAATCTTCGTTTAACAACACAATCGTAACCATAACTGACGTTAATGGTAACGCGTTGTCTCAAAGCAGTGCAGGCGCGCTTGGCTATCG
>USTX01000001.1 GCA_900557655.1 uncultured Eubacteriales bacterium | reverse complement strand
GACAAAATGCATACCCCACACAAACATCAGCCTCATCCGTTGCAACATATATTGGCTTTTCTTCGTTTTTCAGAAGCTCTGCCAATTCGTCTGTCTTATATTTTGTTGTGGCTGGAATAAAAATATCAGGCCTTATATCTGCATGAATCTGCAGCACCTGCCCTAACAATTCCAGGATTCTCGGAATATCTTTTTCTTCTGCTTTTCTGTAAATGGTTTCGGGATCCATAAACATCATTCTTCCAAGTTCCATAAGATGGCCATAACGATTATTACCATTATTTAAGTCTTTAATATCGGTAAGTTTAGGGCGTTTGTATGAATTGTTATAGGGCGCATGTTCGGGCAAAATTATTTCTTCAAAAAGGCCTTGCGCGTCATGAAAGTCAAGAGGAGCGCCTGAGTTAAAGTTAAAGGATATATCCATTTTGCCAAGTTCGGCTTTTTTATTTGGGTTTTTAACAACGGCGTCGATAAGATTGTAAGTATGCAGATGCAAATATGTTTTAATATTTTCATTGCCACGCTGGTTGTGGCTGGCTACTTCCGTTTTGTATAGATTATTTCCGTTTTTATCTTTGCCAGAAGCAAATGTTGTTTCTTTTGAAACCATATCAAGGCGCGCCAGTTGAATAGGGTAGTTCCCTTCGGGGTCGCAGATATAAAAAAGCGAAAAGTCGCACGCGTCACTGCCTGTATAGTCTTGATAAACCGTGCAAAAATACCCGTGTTCTTCGCCAATAGGGTTGCCTTTAACGTCGGATAGTTCATAAAGCCGTTTTTCAACCTTAATTTGCTTGCCATTGTCGTCATTTTTGGTGAATCTGTAAACGATGTTTTCGCCATCTTTATTTTTTACGGGTGTTTTGTGTGCCATCATAAGTGCGCGGGCATATTTTTCGTTAAAGCACAGGCTTGACTGGTTGGCACGTTCGGTTGAAAATTTCAAAATATGTGGAATGGTGCGCGCGTTTGGCGTAGTGGCGTTAAGGTTTTTATCAAAAAATCTAAACCCGTCAAAAAACAGGTCATTTTTTGCAGAATCTTCATCAGTAAGCGCGTTAAAATTTTCAAGAAAGCCCAAAACCTTAAGGTGGTCTGGGATGTCTTCAAAGCCTTTCTCGCGCCCTAAAAATCTGTCGGTGTTAATGTTAATCTGTTGGCCAAAAATGCTGGTAGTGGTTAAAATTGAGCGCGAATTTAAAAGCTTTGTTATAATCTCGGTAAGTTTTTCGTCATACGTTTTCTTGCCCGAATCAACTTCACTATCGCTTAAAACCGCATTGTTAAGCTTTTCTAAAAACGGAAGTTGCTGAAATACTGGCGTAAACATAAGCGCCGTAATAAACCAGCGAGTATCATTGTCAAGGCGGCCATTGTTCATCGCGATTTCAAAAATCTGCTTGCGAAACTTGCGCGAGTTTTTATATTCTTGGCGAGAATTAAAATCATATTCTGCCTGTGGATTTTTGCTTGTAAGGGTGCACTTGCGCGCCACGTCCTCTTTTAATTCGTCAAAAAGGCAGTTTGAAAAGTCGGTAAGCGATGGATAGCAGTCTTTATAGTCTTCAAACAGGTCCATAAGCGCGCTTTGGGCACGCAGCGTGTTGATGCTTGCGTTATATAAATTAGCGTCAGTGATATTTTCAGCATAAAGCTTTGCAATCTCTTTTGAAAACCCCTTGCAATAACTAAACGTGCTGACGCTTGCCACCTCGCGTGTTGGCGCCGCCGCACAAACCGCCTTCACCAGCGCCTGAAACTTAGCGTTTTTATAAAAATTACTATCAACAATTTTATCTCGCTTTTTCTTTTCCTTTGCCATATTAACCTCGTGTTTATTATAGACTAGTGACTTGTCTTTGTCAACATAAGGCTACAAACGAACTGACAGACGCTTATATTTTTCATTATAAAAACAATTACAATAAATATATTATGTTGAACACAAGGCGCGAATTTTGTCGAATTAAAAATTTTTCTGTTAATTGGTTGGCTTCTTGCTTTAAGTATGCTAAATTATAAGTGTAAAACATAACAAGTTTAAGTATCCGCAGCCGAAATCGTCAAGATGAAATACTGAGAATGGCGGTGTTTTGATGCGGGTAATATTACATAAATATGGCAGGAAGGGAAGAAGAGGCGAGAGAGGGTGAATGGTGACACCTTGATCTGTCCGCAGACATCACAGGGCTTTCCCCGCATCTAAGATATTATTTTTTTATTAATGAAAATTTTAACTATAAAAAAGGAACAATACATTAAGTTTGTATTGTTCCTTACTTTTTATTTTGCTTGTTTTAAGGGAAATCGTATTTATGTGGGAGGTATGCAAAATCAGGATTTAAACGAATTTAATCGCAAAGTAAACGAATTTAATCGGGAATTAAGCGAATTAAGAATCTGGGTTATTTGTAAAAAATTCTATCTTTTCAGTTGGAACACTTGCTCTTACTGTGATTGTAAATCGGATTGCTTTTGTTTCCCCATCAAAGTCATATTGTTCTTTTTTTACAACAACATCTGAGTTCCCAGTGCTGTTAACCTTTACAACAACTTCTCCAAAGCGAATATATTCATAATCAACTTCACTATAAAAATTAATTGTGAAAGTTAAATATTCATTTTTTAAGAAATAAACAATCCCTTCATTTGATCTTCCAACACACTTGTTTTGAATCAACTCGGGAGTATCAATAGAACCATGTTGTGAGATATTTTCAGCTCCATTCATTTCAATTGTATCAACAATTCGAGAGCTTTTTCCTGTAACCATATCCATCGTTTTCAAAAGTTCAAGCGCGTTTGTTGAAACAACATAATGATCATATTCAAAATTATAATTATAATATTTATCAAATTCAATCTCAACGTATGAGCCATCTGCGCTTCTTTGTGCTTGTGTTCCAGCAAGATCAAAAGTTAAAGCATCATAAAAGGTTTTATAATTTTCATCTGCATATTTTAGGAAATCAATTTTAAGTTTAGGAAGTTTCGTTCCTGTGAAATCTGAGAACTTGATAACGCCTTGAATATAATCATAACCTGAGGTTTTGGCACGAATTTCGCCATTCACTGAAAGAGTAAATAAATCTTTATTCATTGAAACCTTATCCCAGTCATGAACAAAATCAATTATATATTCTTCTTTAACTTCGTCATGAATTGTAATTGTGTTATTTTGTGAAAATCTGATTGTGTGTTTATAACCGTATTTTTGGTTTTCTTCATCAATAATCTTTTCAACTTTCTCATTATAACCAATGTTTGTATAGCCGTCATTATTCAAAATACGAACACTATTTTGTTTATGAATTGCAAAATCATATGCACCGACCGTATAAACTGAAACTGTAATCGGCGTATCATAGTTTATTTGAGCAGATGAGCTTCCAATGTTTTCAACCGCCTGTTTAAACTCTGTAAAATTCATTTTTCCTTTTTCAAGTCCAAATAAATCATATCTGTCAATTTCAACCATAATTCTGTCATGATAGCTTGGATACATCGCGCGTTCAACTGCAAGACGAATGTTTGCAACTTTTGGTGCAACAGCCCCAGTAAATGTGATTGCAAAATCTTCGGTTGGTTTGAAAGTTGCTTTATAGGCATATTCGCCTTCTTCTTCTGTAATAGTGAGCTCTTCACCATTGCTTAAAACTTTCAAAGTTCCAAGGTTGTAGCCTTCTTCAATAAAAAATCTAATTTCAGCAACTTCACCCTTCCCCAAGAATTTTCCTTTACTATCTGAACCATAGCCACCAGTTATATTTTGAACTGTCACTTCTGAAACATGCGAAGGAAGAGCATCAACAGTGAAATAAAAATATTTTGGTGCATTTCCCCCACAAGCCGTAAACAAAGCAAGTATAGGCGCAAAAACAAAGAGCGTTAATATCGCAATCTTTAAAAATGTTTTCTTTTTTACCATTTTTCCCTCCTTTTCTGCTGTTAGTATATCATATTAAAAAGCCACTTGTAAAATAATTATCATATCTAACTAAATGAACAATACAAATGGCGATAAGTCCAAACAACTTAAACTAAAAGGGCAACACAAATAAGTCCAAACAACTTAAACTTAAACAGCAACACAAATAAGCCCAAACAACTTAAACTTAAAGAACAACACAAATAAGTCCAAACAACTCTTAAACTTAAAGAACAACCTGATATTGATAGTGAAATTTTGTTTTAAAACAAAAAGAACGCCGTTGGTGTTCTTGCGTGCCTAAAAAAAAGAGCAATCTAAACTCGCGGGTTCGGATTGCTCCCTAATGGCAGGGCGTATGGTTTTTGAATACGGAGAGGTTGTTTACATGTTTAGTCTAACCAAATTTATTCTAGTCTTTGTTTTTCTACAAAACCTAATAAGTACAAAAATGCAGGTGCAGGTATTTTATATATACTTTTATTCCCATAGCTAAATTTACCATAATCATTAGGACGCTTTGTTATTACTAAACCAAGATATTTATTATTACCTTCAGTAATTATAGCGTCTGTTTCTAAGATTTTTGATTGATCGCGATATTTCACTTCTATTAAAATTGAAGGGAATTTAAAAGATTTTACAACAATATCAATTTCTTTACCCTTTTTATATCCTCTGGAATAACCGATAGTTGTACTATCATTATAATAAAAAGCTTTTATATGTTTATAGACTGCGGTTTCAGCAATAATTCCTAATTCTTCAAGATCATTAGTTATATCATCCTTCATAAGAATAGTATTACGCATAGTGGCATCCAATATCAATAAATTAAGCATTTTAAACATATTTTTATTAAATATGCTCAATATACTGTCATATAATTAAAAAATTGTATAAACAGTAAGCAATTGATTAAAACGTTATCTGCAATATATAATTTTTAACTAAATATACAATTATTATTTGTGAATTATGTTATCCTTTCATTTAATATTTGCAAGTTTTAGCGTTTGTTTTTTTGTCGATGCAATATATTTTAAGTTGATTTTTATCTTGCAGTTATTTATGACTATATTTGTATGGTTGCCATTCGTTTTAGGTGATATATGAATTTTATTATTGTTGTTGATTTTAGATTATAAATATTTTTATTAAAAATATAAGAAGCACAGTTACAAAAAAAGTCGAAATAGTTGTTTTTCTTGGGTTTTATGATATAATAAAAATGAGGACAAATGAAATGCAAAATATTTTAACTAAGTATTGTATTGAAGATAATGATAATGGGCTGTTATTGATTGATATGCCAACAGGGAGCGGTAAAACATACAATATTATAGAATTTATCTTTAATAATTTTGACAAAATTAAAAGAAAAGTTTTCTTCATTACACCATTAAAAAAGAATCTAACATACGACAAGTTAATGGAGCGATTTAAAAAAGAAAATCGTTTAGAAGAATTTGAAAAATCTGTATTATATATCAAAAGTAATTTAGATACAATTATTGATAATTTTTTTACCGTTTATGATTTTATGCCGGATAAAATTAAATATGATAAGGCAACTAAACATATAAAAGTGTTAATAGAAATCATAAAATCTAGGACGGCTGCTGATTTTAAAACAGAGGCTCAAAATAGTTTAAGAGAAGATTGGGAGCCTGAATTTAGGTCAATAGTGGAAAATTATGTTCTTTTTAATATAGATGGAAGCAAAAGGAATTATGAGCAAAGATTAAAATTTATTTATGAAGATGCTTCCTGGATAAATCTTCTGTATCCAGCATCTATGACAGACAAAGCCAAAGTAATTTTTATGACTGTCGACAAATTTTTATCAATGAATTCAACGATTGTTAGACCGTCTTATACAATAATAAGTGATGACATAATTAAGAATTCATTAATATTTATTGATGAGTTTGATTCCGCAAAAGAAAATATGTTGAATAGCATCATACAAAATGCGTTAAATACCAAAATTGCTCTATTAGATTTATATCATGCTATATACGCGGGCTTAACGGTATGTGATTTTACTAAAAAATTAATGACTCCAAGTCAATATAATATAAATAAAAAAGATAAATCTTATAATTTTTTTAACCCAGATGAAATAGTTGACCAAATCAGAGAAAATGCTGAGAAAATAAAAGATAAATATAACTTGCAGTTTTTGCATAAGCTAGAGAGCAATGTAAAAGATAATGCTTATTTTATGTTTCAAGATCATAGGTTTATAAGTGTATTACCCAACCAAAATTCATATTTATTATTAAATACTTGTAAAGCCGATAAAATTAACAAAATTATACCATCAAAATCATCTACCACAGAGTTTGAATTAAAAGATCTCTTATTTGATTTAAAAAATTTTATAACATTCTTCCAAATCGGTGTTGGATTTATTGCAAACAATTATAGACAATTAAAAATAGAGTCAAAAGAAGATAAAAACATAATATCATATGATGCTTGTGTAAAAACAGTTTTATCGGAGTTTAGTATTGAAGGGAGATTTTTAAATTATTTAACCAAGAATATAGTTAGAAAAAAGAAAAACAAAAACATAACAAGCAGTCCATTATCGGACGACTTGGATTTCTCATGCAATGAAAAAGGTTTTAGATATTACACTATATTAGATAGTGATGTATATGATACTCAGTCAAAAATTCAATATGTAGCAATTGATGACACTCCTGAAAAAATACTTTTAAGTGTTTGCAATAATGCTAAAGTTATAGGTGTTTCAGCATCTTCAACTTTGCGAACAGTTACTGGTAATTTTGATATTAACTATTTAGAAGTTAGATTAGGTAGATTATTTAAACATTTAACAAAAGAAGAAAGAATATATTTAAAGGATAAGTTTGAAAAACAGACATGTTTTTATGAAAAAATAGAATTAAAAACCAAATCTATTTTAGTAAATGAATTAAATTGCGAAGAAATAATAAATTCATTTGACAGCGATATTTCACAAGCAATATGGGAATTGTTTTCAAGGATTGAAAAACCCTATGATAAATGTAGATATTTAAAACTGTTTTTATGTATGAAATATTTTATAGAAGACAATAATCAAAAATCATTTTTATTTTTAACTAATAAATTATTACGGGACAATGATAAAACATTTGATTTTATAGAAGCAAAACGCATATTTAATTTGTTAACACAAAAACAAAATATATCTGCGGAAATTTGTGCATTATTTGGCGATATTGAAACGTACGAACAAAAGAAAATTGAAATAGAAAAGAAACTAACGAGTGGTCAGAAAGTCATGGTTGTATCCTCATACCAAACATTAGGGGCTGGACAAAATATCCAATATAGAATACCTAAACATTATGTTGAAGCCGTAGATTATATTGCAATAAATGACCTAGAGTATTCTGATAAAGAAAAAGACTTTGATTCGATTTATTTAGATAAACCTACGAATATATTTGTGAATATGAATAATGATTTGTTAAACGAAGAACAATTTATCAAATTCATTTATCAAGTAAAAATGCTTGAAGAAAGTGGAGATGTAAAAGAAGATGTCGCTTATAGATATATAAAAGATGGGTTTGAATTCTATAACAAACTAAAAAAGACGAACTTTAAAACACCAGAAAACTCGTTGAGTTTAAAATTGCATTCTGCAAAAATTATACAACAGGCTATAGGAAGAATCTGTAGAACAAAAAACAAATCCCCCCATATTCATATTTATTATGATGAACAGTTAAAAACAGAATTGGGTGGTGTTCAAAAATCTTATAAAAATATTTTAATTAATCCTGAATTTAAACTATTCTTAAATGAAATCAATAATAATATAGTTGACAACAACATTACAGCTTACGAAAATGCAGCCAATGTTGTTAGGAATGAAAGCTCAAAATACATATCAAAACTTATGAATTTCAAGAATGATAATATTGGCAAATGGGAAAAATTAAGAGAAATAGTTTTAAAAAATCCAACAACAGACATACCGACCGATGCCATTGGAATTTATCTTCAATTACCAAACATTACTAATCAATATAGTTTTGATGTTGTTAACAAAAAAATCTCTTTTTCTAAAACCATTGGTGAAATAATAAATCAAGAAAATTCAGGGTTAAATAATATGTTGTTGGTACCGGGTGTGTATAAGTATTTTGAAGAAATTGGTTATGCAACTTCTTTTAAAAAAGCAAAGTACATGTTGACACCAGATATGTTTTCAAGAATTTATAAAGGTGCTTTGGGTGAAGCTGTTGGTGAGTTCATATTAAGAAATAGAAATATACAACTTGAAAGGATTCGAGATGTAACTCGATATGAAAAATTTGATTTTTATGTTAAAAATACATATATAGATTTTAAAAATTTCTCAGGATATATGGACTTGCAAAGGAATGTCGAGGTGGAGAAAATTAAAAATAAACTAAAAGAGTGTAATGGAAAAAATGCTGTAATAATTAATATTTTGAAGCCAAAAGATATAAATCCAGAAATGTATATAGATAATATTGATGGAAATGTTTTAATAATTCCATATTTATATGACATTGAAAAACAAGAATTCAATAACAAAGCATTAATATTACTAAAAAATTTAATTGATTTATAAACTTTATTTAAAATTAAGCAACAAAAAAGTCGCGATTAACTCGTGACTTTTTTTAGACAGTTTAATTAAATATTCAACTATTTTCAATGACTGCTCCGGTTTCTTATATGAAAAGGCTGATATTCCTAGCAATTATCCCAGTTTTGTACTTTGTTATATATTCTTTTACATATTCTTGTTTTGCCACCAAATCAAAAGACTTATATTCAACATTATAAGGATTTTCCAAATATATTTCAATATTTTGGTCTTCAATAAAGATTTTCTTCACCAAGTAATACGCAAAATTTATGCCACTAAGTGTAAGTGATTTTTGAAAGAATTTCCTAATATGTGCTTTTGTGTATCTAATATTATCCTTATTATTTTCCAAATATATAATCGCTTTTAGTTCATTTATTCTATTTTCTAACACTTCAATTTTATCGTTGGTTGTTTCAGTGTGTATTTCATTTTCAACAGCTTTAACTAAATTATTCAAAGGTGTCTCACATCTTTGTTTTTCATATTCGCTAGATTTTACCAAATTTATGTTCTTCTTTTGTTTATTTTTATTTAATAAAGTCATGGCGACAATTTCAATATTTGTTTCATCTAAAAAAAGAAGTTAAATAATCTTCTAAAACATCTTTTCTATATGTTATTGTGTCGCAAGTATGATGTATCCGTCTTTGAGAACATTTGTAATATCTATGAACTTTGTTGCCTTTTGAAGTTCCACTATCTGCAAAATATACACTGCCACAATTTTTACAAAATATCTTGCCTTTATAGTGATATGGTTCTAAATCACTTTTCCCATATCTATTCAATTCCAAAATTTTATTTGCTTTTTCATATATTGCTTTGTCTATAATTGGTGGATAAATATCACAATAATATTAACCATTGCACAAATACATACCTTTGTAATATTCTTGCTTTTAAATATAATACACATGTTTTTCGTTAAATTTTTGATTACTTTTATACAATACTTTTTTCTTGTTTAATTTTTGGCAATGTCTTTGCCAATAGTTCCCAAAGAATATTCTTTAAAAATATATTTAACTATTTTCGCTTCTTCTTCATTCACTTCAAGTTTATGATTCATATTATTATATCTATAAGGACGAACTCCGCCTTGATAATTACCTTTAAGCCTTGTTTTTCGCACACCTCGTTTAACTTTTTGAGATAATTCGGCAGAGTAGTATTGATTAAGTCCTTCAAGCAAACTCTCTAAAATAATTCCCTCAGGAGTGTAAGGAATATTTTCCATAGCTGAAATTACACTAATACCTTTACCTCTCAAACTTTTCTTGTGAATAACCGACTCGTATTTATTTCTACTAAATCTATCAAATTTATACACCAAAACACAGTCTCATTTCTTATTGTTGCTATTCTTTAACATTTTCTTAAAGTTGGGTCGGTTGTCTGTCGTTCCAGAAATTGCTCTATCTATGTAATTCCCTACAATTATAATGTCATGCTTTTCATGCATGCTCATTACAAACTCTTAGCTGTCCTTCAATACTTTGTTCCGTTTGGTTGTCGCAAGAATATCTTGCATAAATTACTGCATTCTTCATTTACTATTTCTCCTTATATAATATTTATGTGTAAAAAACCTAAGGTAATTATATAATAAAGAGAATTTATGTTGTATAATACCATGATAATAAAATCGTTTTATATATTGCATTTTTTATAAAAATTTGATACTATGTAAATGAAGCATGTGTTTATTGAATTTCCCTTGTGTATCGCAAGGTTTTTGAGTTAAGTTATAACAAAATTACTGCTTAACCACTTAACTACTTATAATTATTATTATCTAGTTCGCAATAATAGAATAAGCATGTGCTTTGCCAGTTTTAAGGAATTATTTTATATGATATATAATGTTGAGCAATGTAAATTATTAGCAAAAAATTTACAAGTTAAACCAGCCTTTCTTTTTTCTTGTCTACATTTATCTAAAAACAAAAACAATTATAAAATAATAAAAATTCCAAAGAAAAATGGAACTTTTAGAACAATTGTTGAGCCTCCTAAAGAAATAAAAATAATTCAGAGAAAATAGTTGATTATTTAAGAAAGTTTCAAAATGAAAAATATTGTGCGTATGGATTTGTGAAAGCAAAAAACAATGTCAAAAATGCACAACTACATATAAATAAACGATATGTTTTTAAAACTGATTTAAAAGATTTTTTTATAAGCATAAAAGCAGGAAGAATACATAATATGTTTCTAGCAAAGCCTTTTGAATTCTGCAAAGTGGACGCAACAGTTCTGACTAATCTTCTTTGTTTTCAAAATGCACTAGCCCAAGGATTTCCTTCATCTCCATATATATCAAACATTATAGCTAGACGATTAGATAATGCAATGCTCAAACTTTCTAAAAAATATAAATGTAATTATTCTCGTTATGCGGATGATATGATATTATCAAGCAATATGGATATTTTTTCTAATCAATTTAATTGTGAATTAAGAGAAATTATTACAAATGAAATGTTTATAATAAACGAAAATAAAACAAAATTAATCAATTCAAAGTCAAGGCAAATTGTAACAGGAATAATAGTAAATAAAAAAACTAATTTAAAGAGAGAATATTATAGAGAACTCAGACAAAAATTATATACTTGGAAGAAATATGGAATAGACAAATGTTGTGAAATAAATAATAAAAATGAAGAAAAACTTAATAAATATGTTTTAGGCAAATTAGCATATTATAAAGCAGTCGTTGGTGCTGATAATGATTGTTATTTACGACTATGTGATGCTTACAACTTCGCAACTAATTCAGAACATTTTAAAGTACCAATAAAATATAAACTAAATAATGCTAGATATATATTGAAAAGTGGAAATATTAAGCCTGCTGGCAATTCGGCTTCAGATGTTCTAGAAGAATTTTTGAAAATATTATGTAGACGAAATGGAGTTACAAAAGATATAAATAATAAGAGCATAGAAAATTCCACAATCGATCCATTAAAAGACATATTAAAATCAAAATCAGTTATTACTACAATTCAAGCTAAAGAAATAGAAATGCTTAATACAATTCGTATTATATGTAATCATAATAAGACACAAACTCCAACTCGCCAAGATGTTGAAATACTAATAGCCGGAATTGATAAATTAATAAAAGAATTAAATTAGTTTATAGTTATAGTTCAGGTAATATTTCTCCTTATATATTTGCTTTTGTTGTGTCTATCGTAGCATAGTTTTCGTATAAATCAACGAAAAAGAATAAAACATTGTCTTTGAACTCTTTGTGAAAATAAAAAAAAGACCGGGTTTCTAAACCCAGTCTTGTAAAATAAAAATATTTATGTTTAGTTGTTTAAGCAATAATTTTTTCCATTTACATCTGCAACCAAATTCTGCTACGATAGGGCGGACGAACGGAAAAGATAAATAGGAATTAACAATTTATTAAGTTTGATGTATATGAAATTTTATATATTTTTTCAATAATTTTCACACATTTGTCTTTATTTCTTTTTTCTTTTGTCGTATATTCTCCATATAGTTTATATAAACAATTTAGGACATCGATGCTAAAATAACTAAAATTGGTATTGTTTTGAGCTTGATAGAGAAAAGTTTTAAAAATGAAGCTATCGTATTGTTTTATCGGTGTTAGAATTTTAAGCAATTCAAGTAAAGAATGCATATACATAAAATCATTATTTTTTAAAAATAGTAATTTATTTAATAAATTGTACTTTTCAAAAAAGTATATGTTCTCTTTTGCCTTAAGCATCAAACTTTCTGATGCTTTTTTACAATGTTTCAAAATACATTTTAATACAATAATAAGTCTTCTTGATTGGTCTAATTTTAATGGGTTTTTACATTCATTATTGTATATGAAACAACTCTCAATTAAATCAAATAATACCATCACTATGTTAATCTCATTATCACATTGTTGTTTTAAAATGGAGACAACTTCTTTTTTATAATATCCATATAAAACATAGTAATAAATAAATCTGCTTAAATACTTTTCTAGAATTTTAGAAGTAAAACAATTTTTGTGGTGCTGATAAAACTTTACAAATGATTTTTTACAAGACTTTTCAATGATGCAATAATCGGACATGTTAAAAAACAAATTATCTTCAGCCAGCCATGGATATTGATTAAGTAAGTTAAAAATTTGTGTTTGTGCAAATGGTTTGTCAAAATTCAAGCATCCATAATACAATTCTAATTCGGATAACTTCAACATTTTATTGTCGTTTGTTTTGCAAATTTTAATTAAGTCTTTTAACCATACAGGACGGTTATTTAATTTAAGTAAATAATTCATTAATATGTAAATGGATAAAGTTTGGTTGTTCTCGAAATGTTCTTGCCATAATTTTGAATATTCATTTTTTTCATTTACACAAGTCATTCTGTTTGAGGCTGGAATTTTTGCAAGAATGATTAATTTATCAATTATCCATTCATCAATAACAAATGTTTCACGAATAAATCTTAAAAATGAATTTGTTATATATTCATCTTGCAAGTCAAAATGTGCTTTGAATACATTTAAAATCTGTTCATTCTGACTTTTATTTTCTGATTTGTTGTTTATGGCTAACGCCTCTAAAATTGTGGGTATGAAATCCTGTCTTAATTTATAATTTTGTAAAATGTCTATAAACATTTCCTTGTTATTATTTGCATAAGTAAATAATGTACTACGAATAGAGTGAATGTCAGATGATACAAAATTTCCATTTTTATCTACTGTGGTAGAAAAGTGTTCTTTTTTATCAGTCCTATTATTAGTTAAAATTTTTATCCACTGTTGTTTGCTTAACTTTTTATCATTTATGCATGATACAACTGTACGACATTCGGAAACGCCCTCTTTGTAATCTAATGGATACATTTCAGGTTTTATAAAACGCCTTTTAAGAAATAAGAGAAAATCTTTTGTTGCGATGTTTAATTTTTCAAAATTTAAACTACTTAATAAAAGTTTCTGTTCTTCACCAAAAAATGCACAGTATATACCGATTTTTCTTTGCTTTAATCTTTCCTTTGCGAAATCTATCCAATTAGGGACTCTATAGTTTATTATCTCATTCTCCAAAGATTTGAATCGCTTGCTCGTGATTTTTTCATTAAAAGTTGATATGCAGTTAGAAATTAAATGTATTCTATTCCTTGTAAGATGAAAATTTTGTTTGGTTATGAACTTCGTGTCTATGATAAAGTTTAATATTTTATAACCATTTTTTAATGTTGGAATAATATTTAGTGCACAATCTATAACATAATTGATTTTACTATTCAAATATTTTTTAAGTGTTTCAAAATCAACGAACTGTAATGTATAATGAAAGCAATCCTTTAACCAGTCCAATTTTTCATATAAATGTATACAATTAGTATCATAGAAATATTGTAATCCGTATGTATCTTTTGAATTACAGAAACAATTATATATTTTATTATTAATTACGGAAGCATATTTTTTTAATGTTATTGGAATTTTATTTGCTTCAATCAACTCAATCATGTGATTTGGTTTATCAATATCTATAACGACTTCTATATAGTCTAACAGTCTTTCAGGGGATTTAGAGTCTAATTCATCTATAGAATGATATTCAAACAAATTAGGGTTTTCTCTAATAATACTAATTTTTTTATCAAATAATTTTTGAGATGATTCGAAATCATCAATTTGATGTACAAGTCTTGATAATCTCTCCATATTGTTATGGTTTTTATTTATTAGTTTTAAATATTCATTTTCAAATTTTTCATTATTACTTAGTACGGTTACCAAGATCGATACATATTGATTGAAATCATAGTCAGATAAATCTTTGTCATAAAGTTTATTGTCAATTATAGTTTCAACTATGTATGGTTTATTACAAGATAATTGATATATGTATTTTTTGCCATAAAAACGACTATTTATAATTTTATAAAATAAATCCACTTGTTGTTTAGATTTGTAGTTGAAAGCTGTGAATTCACTCAATGCAAGTTTTTTAAACAAAAAACATATATGATTATTAAATAATATTTCATCTAATATATGACAAAATTGATCTTCTTCATTTTTTAATATTTCCAAAAATTGTTTTACAATATCTAAATTTTCGATTGGTGATTTATTATATAGATAAATTAAATTGTTTATTTTACATCCGCTTTTATACTTTATATATAGTCCGCTGGCAAGTAAATAGTCATATAAGCACTGATGACTAAATCTAATTTTGTAATTATTTGTTTTTTCGAATATGCCAACTTCTATCATTTTATTTAATGTTTCTTTTGAGTATTTTAATTCAATTTCATTTTCGGCAACAAATAATTGATTTTTTGATTTTTGTTGTTGTACCACATATTCTTCAATTCTTTTTGCTTCATCTTCACAATTATACAATTTTAGTTGTTGGTGTTTTTGATTAAAAAATTCTTTAATTAAGTCTGCTTGTGTACAAATATTATCAATTTTGTTGGAAAGTTCGTTAAATATTTTTATATTTCCGATAGTTTTTAATAAAGCTTTTGTATGATCCTGAATTTTAGAAAAATTATTTCCTAATATTTCTTTTAGTTTTATATCACTTATTTTGTTTACACAAATTTCTTTTAGATTTGCATCTTTACTATCATATTTTTTAAATATGTTTCTTACTTCTTCTAAATCCACAGTTCTTGTAACTAAAACAATTGAAATATTTTCTATCCCTGAAAGATTTTGTATTAATTGATAAAAAATAGTTAAAGCATTTCCTGAGTGGTGAGAATTCCATCTAATTGCATCAAATTGTTCTATTATTAAAACCATTTTATTTTTTGTAGATTTCATTGCAATAAGAGAATCAATAGAGATATTAAATCCTAAAGACTTTGAATATTGGGATAATGTTCCCTCAGGATAGTTTTCGTCAAGATTTAGTGGTAGGTATTCGATATTTTCATTTTCTAAGTAATTGCAAAAATCTCCGATAATTGCACTCTTGCCAGTATTTGCATCACCATGAAGCACAATATATTTTTTATCTAGATTATCTTTTAAAGCCTGTAATTCATCACGATTGATGAATTTGGAATTTATATAATTTCTTTGGATATTCTTTTTAAATATATCACATCTTTCTTTTATTAAAGAAGAATAATCAACGTCTCCAAAATATAATTCACGTATTGCCCTATATTGCTCATTTGTTTTTAATAAATCTAAGATATTTTCATCGCAATAAGGAATCAATTCAATGCCTTTACTTTTTAATTTTAACACTGCATCTTCATATTTCATTGAGTTGTTGATTTTTTTATTGCAATATAAAATTACTTTAGTTAATCTATTTTCATAATACTTTATAATTTTACCAATAGAATCTACAATATCATCATAATTAACTTGGTTTGTGAAAAATTTGGCTTGAAAACTTATTTTGTCTTTACCATATTCAATTGGTTCTACTTCAATGCCAGCTTGATTTGAAAGTTGATTTAATGTTATGTTAGGGTTGTTTAATTCTTTTATTTTAAAAATCATTCTTGCCATACTTTCGAATTCATTATGACAGCTATTACCAAATTTTTCTTGAAATTTATTCCAATTAATTGATGACATATAAACTCCTTTCATTTGTTTGATGTTTTATATTTAATAGAATCTATTTAATATAAGTATACAACATTGTTGGCAATTTTCAACACTAAAAATTGTATTTATAATAAAAAAGCTCAGATTCCTGAGCCTAGATGATTTTTAAGATAATGGATAAATTACAAAAAGAACATCAAATAAAAAATACCCAACCAAACAAAGTGTTCAGTTGGGTACAAAATGGCGGAGAGTTAGGGATTCGAACCCCAGGTAGCTTTCACTACGACGGTTTTCAAGACCGCTGCTTTCGACCGCTCAGCCAACTCTCCATATTCAGTTTGATGTTCACCTGTCAGCATAATGAAATATACGGTGCGCGGGATAAATTTTGTGCGTTGCGACATTACTATGCGTTGGGCATCAGGGCTATACGCTGTTTTATTTTGCGCGTTAGGACGACGACATATGCAAAACCTGCGCGAGGTGTACGACGATAGAGTATCATATTTCTTGCAAAATTGCAAGAGTTTTTAACAAGTTTTTAAAATTTGTTAATAACCCAATTTGAAAACGATACGCCACAAAAATAATCTTTTAACCCGTTTATTTATTTTTATATGATTTATCTCTATTATTGTGAACTTATAATGGCCTGCAAAAATTATAAAAAGGTTTTTGTTAATGTGGCGTGAGGGGTAGCAAGTTACGCATACAACAAAAGCGATTATCTTTGGTGCATTGTTTAGGGAAGGAACGCAAGGTTGTTACCTAACTTTAAAATAGGCAAAAGCGAGGGGCTATTTAGCGTATTCAAGGTGGCGGGGGCTATTATTGTTTCTGTGGGCGAAAAAAATCAAAAAGTGGGTAAAATTGTTTGCCAAGGGTAAAGTAAGTGTGGTAAAATCAGTTTGTAGAAAATAGTAGTTTTTTGACGAATGGCGAATATTTATGCGCCACGCGTTAGAAAATATAATCAGTGGAGAATGACATGGTAGAAAAAACAAACCAAACTACTGACGAACTTAGCGTTAACGCTTCAAACGCTAAAACTGCTAAGTCGGCTGCAAAAGGGAAAACGAGGGCGAAGACCGCTAAATCAGGCGCTAAGGCTGGGGCAAAAACCAGCGCCGCTAAGTCAAAAGCCGCCGCAGATAAGGCAAGCGCAAGCAAGCCAACCGTCGGTAGCAAGGCGCAAACGGGAACGGGCGCCCGCAGGGGGAGGCCTCCAAAAGCCGTTGCTGCATCTGCTGATGATGATAAATTAACGGCCAATGTGGGTCTTAGCGAGGCTGATAAAGTCAATGCCGAAGCCGCAAAGACGCAGGCAAATGCCGAAAAAATTGACGCAAATGCCGAAAACGGGATCGCGACTTTGCCTTTAACGGATGAGTCTAAGCCAGTAGCAGCGGGCGAGGTTGATGTTAACGCGTCAAGCGAGGAGTCGCGCGTTGTAAGCAGTGCGCCAAACGCCGAAGTCGCCGAGCCAAAAAGAAAGAAATCAGCCGCCGAAATAACAATGTTTTGGGTAAGTATCGGGCTTTGCGTTTTGATGCTGCCTTTGCTTTTGATGAATATTATAATGATATTTAAGGCAATCATAAAACCAAATGAAGTTCCATCAATTTTTGGATATAGACCATTTATAGTTAAAAGCGACTCAATGTATCCACAAATTAAAAAAGACGATTTAATATTCTCAAAGGTTGTAGATACGTCAACCTTAAAAGTTGGCGACGTAATTACATTCCGTGAGTATGAAGATGACGGAAAAACTTTAGGTATTGTTGTTACCCACAAAATTAAGCAAGTTTTAGTAGAAACGGCGGAAGGTGATCATAAGGGAGAAACAATGTTCCAAACTTATGGTATTAATAACTTTAAATATAACCCCGATGGTAGCATTGTAAAGGATTCTCAGGGAAATCCTGAATACGAATATGATGAAAGAGTTGTTTATGCATCTCAAGTGCAAGGAAAATACACGTCTAAAATAAGTGGCTTTGGTGGCTTTATCTATTGGATGCAAGGCACTTGGGGCTTGATCGTTTGTATTGGTATTCCTCTTGTTGCATTTATTGTTTATGAATTCATTAAACGTAATGAAGAGATGAAGATTCAGCGCGCGTCTAATGCAAGCGCAAATAACGAACTTGAAGAACTGCGAAAGAAACTCGCCGACCTTGAAAAGAAAGACTAATTAAGGTTTTATTTCGGTTTCAACATACAAGCCAAGTGTATGTGGGAATATAGGCGTAAGGCTAGCTTTGCGCCAAAGCTACGGTTAAAGGGCGTGCAATTTGTTGCCCTTTAAACAATCGCTTGTGTTTTATGTAGCTACAAACACAAGCAACAAGAAAAATAAAAGGAGAAAAACAAAATGAAAAAGAGAAATTGGTTAATGACAATTGCTTTTGCAGTTTTGTCTTTAACAATTATTTCAACTTGCGTTATCGGCTCAACTTACGCTAAATTCGTAAGTAAAGTTGGTGGTAATGGTAGTGTTCAGGCAGCAGGCTTTATGCTTACTGATGGTGGCGCTCTTAATTTCAAAGACACCAAAGTTATTGGGCCTGATGGGGGTTCTGGTGACACTGCAGCAACCATTAAGTACTATTCACAAGTTGCAACTATCTTAATGTTTGCCGAAGATGCTGAAGATGCTGAAGGTACTAACGCTTTCACTACAGCTAACTGGACAGCATTAAGAAGTTTCTATAACGACAACTTTGATGCTATTGCCACCTATTTTGGCTATGGCACTGCTGCAGAAGGTAAAGTTGATGGCGGAACAACCGCTAAGGGAACTGCCCTTACTGGTGCTAAATTGGGCGACACTGAGGCTTTGTCAGCAAGAGGCTTAATTAAGGTTTCTTCTGGTGAAGGCACAATCCAAAGCCAATTTAAAACCGCACTAGAGGGTGCAGGTTTAACTGTTACTGAAGATGGAAAAGCGTTGAAAGTTACAGCTATGGGCGCTGACGTTGCTGATGTTGTTTCAGTTACGGTTACGTCAAACATTAAATGGACAACCTTAACATATGACACAAGCAAAGCAAATAACTTGTTTGATACTTATGTTGGTTATATTGTTGCCCAATTACAACTCACTGAAAACGCTGTTGGTAATGTAGACGTTCTTACTCTGGGTGAGAAAAAACTTACTCTTGCTAAGACTGATGCCGGAAAGTCAACTATGCAACTTTCAATCGGCATCACTGCTGAACAAGATACCACTATTGGTGCTTAATTTAATATCAGTTAAATTAAGATAAACACATTTAAAAACACGGATTGTCACTTGGCGATGCCCGTGTTTTTTTCTTGCCAATTTTCAACTTTAAACTTTAACAATGGGATTGCCACGTCACTACGTTCCTCGCAATGACAAGGGGGCGGAGGCGTACGCTTGTAATGATAATTGCGGTAGTGGTTGGGTAATTTGTGGCAAAGTGGTGGTTGGATAATTTGGAGATTTGGGATGTTTGTGGTAGAATAGGGGTATGGATAATTTTGGTGAGTATAAGTATTTGCTGGGCGAGACGATTTTGTTGTATCAGCTGATGGAAAGTGATTTAAGGTGGATATTTGCGGGGCTGTCAGTAGGCGACGTTATTAAAAACAAGAAAGAGATTGACGAAACAAGCAAGGGGTTGGGCGAGATGGTAAGGCGGCTTAAAGAGTTGGACAAACCGCGCAAGCAGCACTTTTTTAGCCTTGATGCCTATGATATGCTTTTTACATTGGCGCGCGAGAGAAACTATTTTTGCCATAATTGTGCGCTTGAATTTGCGTATATCCCGCATTTTGAGGGTTCGGTGGAGTTTAAGCGGGCGTTTGTGCGCCTAAGGCAGGCTCATACCGCGATAGTAAGCATTCAGCGCCAAACCGAGCAAATTCGCACTCAGATTTTAAATGATAAGAAATAAAGCCGCGCTGGGCTTGTAAAAAAAATAAGAAAATGGCAAAAAATGTTTTAATAATTTAAATGATTGTGATAAAATGATAGCAGGACAATGGCGTCCTGCTAATTATTTTGCGAAAATTACTCATACTAATTATGGGGTATAATCAATTTTTGGGAAAAGTTGATACGGCGACCTTTAATTCACACAAAAGGATACAATGGATAATAACAAATTCAAAAATTCGTTAACGGGAGCACCGATTATTGACAAGCCTAGGTTAGGCTTTGGTCGCAAGCGCGTTATTGACGGTAACGGTAAGGTAATTGGCTCGGTTTCGGGAAACAAGATTTTTGATTTGAATGGCCGACTTTGGGGACGTATCGTTACCCGCGACGAGGCCTCGGGTTTTAACAAAAACGAAATTGTTGACCGCGGCACCGTTATTGCAACGGTTGACGCTAAGCGCAACATTTATCGCAAAAAGGCGGCGAGTGCGCAGACGTCGGCCGAGTTTGTTGGAACTATCAAGACCAATAAAACGACCACGGTTTTGCTTCCGCTTTTGGTTGCGCTGCTGCTTGTTACAGCGGTAACCAGCGTGGTGCTTGGAAAGATTATTAAAGACAACAGCGAGCCAGACTATCTTAAACGCGCGCCAGTTATTGACGTTTTAAGTCAGGTAGGAGAGCGCAGTTGGAAGCAATACAGCAAGCTTGCCATCTTTAAATCAAGCCAGTATGACAATAAACGTATCGCGCCTGGCGACAAGGGAACGTACGTGTTTATCATCAAAAATGAAGACACGCACGCGATTAATTATTCAGTGACCCTTGCCTCAGACGATAAATACGGCTGGCCGATGGTGTATAAACTTACGGACGACACGCGCGCAAGGTATTTTATCGGCGAGCGTGGCACGGCTGACACAACCTATGTTCAGCTTGGCAAGAATGGCAAATCTACTATTCAATTGATGCTTGACCCAGGGGCGACGCAAGCGCTTGTGTTGCACTGGTGGTGGAACCCGAATATCAGCGACGAAAAAGACACTAATATTGGAAGTCATCAATATGAATATAAGCTTGACCTTACCGTTTCGGCCGAGTTTGTTGGATAAAAAGACATACTTAAAAAAGGAAAGATATGGAAACAACGCAACTTGAAATGCAATCGATACAAGACCTGCCTAAAAAGCCGAAAAAATCGGCGAAAGAGGTGTGGGGAATTGTCGGCACTGTGGTTAAATGGGTGCTGATTGGCTTGTGCGCGCTTTTGCTGGTTTCAAACGTTGTTTGTATGATAAAAATGAAAAATGGCAACCCTGTGCCTACTTTTTTGGGCGTGGGGTCGGCTAAGGTTGTAACACGAAGTATGGAGCCCACTATTATGGTTGGCGACGTAGTTGTAATTGCGCACAAATCAAGCTATAAAGTTGGCGACGTTATAACATTTATTGACACCGATGGTAAGCCCGTAACTCACCGCATAATCGAAATCACCAACGATGGAAAGTATGCAACAAAAGGCGACTATATTGGCAATTCTGCTGACGCCAACTTTAAAGACGATAACGAGATTGTTGGAAAAGTTATTGCAACATTGCCTAAATTTGGTTACTTTTTGGATTTTTTAAAGTCGGGCTGGGGTATCGCACTTTTGGTTATCGTTGCTATAATTCTTGTTGAGTTACCCGCACTTATTGACTTTATTCGTAAGTCGATAGAAAAAAATAAACTTACAAAACAGATAAACGCGCTTAACGCGTCGGGCGAGGGAAGCGCCGAGTTAAGCGGTGTGACGGCTGACGGCGCTAACGTTGACGCAAAACGCGGCGAGGCAAATAACGCTGGTACGGTAGACGGCGAGGCTAATAATGCTGGTACGGTAGACGGCGAGGATATTGACCCGAAAGTCATTAGCGATGAGGCGCTTGGGAACAAGGCTGACGGCGAGCAAGAGTAGCCGCCCAAAAATTCAATATCTGGCTGCAAAAATTAATAAGGATAAAGCAATTTGAAAAAGAAACTTAACAAACATACTGCACGTATCATAGTTTTGTTCGTTCTGCTTGCGATGGTCATAACGGCGAGTGTTGCCACAACCAACGCTAGATTTTTAACCCTTATTTCATCTGATAGTAGTGCGCGCGGGGCTAAATGGTATGTGGTTGTTAATGATGTTGACCTTTTTACGGGGCAGTCGTTTAAGATAGATATCGGCACCACGGCTGACAGTGACTCGCGCATAAAAGACGGGGTGATCGCGCCGCTAAGCAAGGGCAGTTTTGAGATCAACATCGATTGCTCTAAGGGAGAGGTGGCCGTTAATTGGGATATTTCGATAGCCGCCGCAGATGGCAGCACAGAGTACCCGCCGCTTAATTTTGCGATTGGCGGGCAAAAAATAACCGTGGGGTCGGGCAAGGCAACGGGTTCAATTGCGCGCGATGAGGAAAACCCAAACAACCAAAAAGCCACCATAACCGTTTATTGGGAGTGGCCTGCTGACGAAAGCACCAACGAAACGCACCTTGCTAACAAGGCCTATTCTTATATCGCAACTGTCAGCGTAACCCAAGCGTAAGGTTACGCTGCCTTTTTTGCTAAAAATAATAGACCTGTGTATTAGTTTAAAATTTTAAAAAATGTGGGAGAGAGTTTATGAATACTGAAACGAAAGTGATCAAGCAAGACAAGGTTGAAAAGATTTTGTTTTGGACGATGATTGTGTCGGTTGTGACGTTTGTTGCGGCGCTTATCATCTATGTTGTGGCCAATTGGGGCGGAATGTTTAGCGATTTTGCTGAGACTTTGTCGTATTGCATTGTTAAAAATCCATATACGGGCGAGTATGGCAACCCTGCTATACACTCGATTTATCCGCCGTTCGCGTTTTTGCCATTCTATCTGTTTGCACTTATTTGTAAGCCAGCGCTGGTTAGTTATATCAATGGCGAGATGACGCTGTCTCAGTTGTCAACCAACCCCGCGTTTGTTATCAGCTTTTTGCTTTTCTTTATGATTTGTATGGCAATTGTGTTGCTTTTAGTTGCGAAAATGTCTAAGTTTAAAGGCAAAAAATTAGCCTACTTGTTAGTCTGTACGTTTTGTTTTGCGCCATTTGCGTACTGCTTGTTTAGGGGCAACAATATAATTTTTGCGTGCTTGTTGGTTATGATGTTTTTCGCTTTTACTAACAGCGACAAAAAGTGGCTTAGAGAAATCGCCAACCTTTGCTTAGCGGGCGCGGTGGCGGTTAAGATTTATCCCGCGCTGTTACTGCTTTTCTTTATTAAAGACCGCAGATTTTTAGACTTAGTTAAAACCTTGATTTATGCGGCTATCCTTATATTCATTCCGTTTTTACTTATTGACGGCGGGTTTGCTAACATCAAAGAAATTTGGGCGAATTTTTCAAGATTTAACAGTGGCGAGGGGCGCGATGCTGCGTGGACTAATATAGGGTTTGATGGGCTTGCGTCAAAAATTGCAACGCTGTTGCATTTACCTATCGTGCATTCACTGCTTAGCAAGCTTTTGCGGTTTGGCAGTATTATCGTTACCATCGTGGCGCTTTGCTTGTCTAAAAACACCAAACATAAAATGCAGCCAGTTTTGATAACGCTTTTAACTTATGAATTGTTT